>NZ_JAAGPO010000121.1:0-270 GCF_017104825.1 Burkholderia sp. Ac-20345
GATCTATCGTTTTGGTCTGGGTGGTCGCCGTATCATTAAAAAAAAAAAAAAAATAGAAAAACGTAGACTGTACAACATTAATAACTACAATAGAGTACGAATATATCATCACAGTCACATAATCATGCGTCATATCGACCTGCATCAGGGTGGAGCTGTTGTGTATGTGATTAGTGTATGCTCCGTATACATAAGCGTACTAACATGCTGCTCGTATTATGTACTGTTAGTTATTCTGTGGTTCTCCTCTACGCTATTCAGTGTCATACC
>NZ_JAAGPO010000122.1:0-30799 GCF_017104825.1 Burkholderia sp. Ac-20345
GGACCGTGAAACGACTCTACGCCGATGATAGTGCGGATTCCCGTGTGAAAGTAGGTAATCGTCAGGCTCCCTAAGCCAGAAACCCCCGCCCGAAAGGCGGGGGTTTTTGCATTTCAGCGGCGGAAATACATGGGGGATCGGGATGGGCGGCAGGCCGAACACAGCTCCGCGTCACTCATATCTCCAGGCACGTTCCGCAGCGCGCCAAATCAATCTGGTTGGAATCGGGGCGTCGAATGCGCCGACTCAGCCTCCATTGTTCTTGAGCGATCAACGGCGCGTCGGTGTCGTACTTGGTCGACCAGAACACGTCGCAAATACCATCTCATTCCACCTCAATGCAACCATCGCGGAAGCGCAAAAATTTAGGTGCAGTGCGCCAAATTGCATGGTTCCCGAGAATGTAGACGTAAGGTATAGCCTGCCTCCAGGCCGTCGTGGCAATGTCATGCCGTAATATCCGGCTTCCGAATGAGACGATCGTACATGCAAGGATCACGGTCTTACGACGTCGCGCGCCCTATGTCGCATTTACGAATGACGCGTGCGATATAGACTGGGGATGAGTACCGGGAACGCTCGAATTGCGAGAATGTCGACGTCCCGATTACGCTCAGGAGCGAGTGATTGATTCGAGTCCAACGCGCAGTGCCGGCGCTGTCTGGATTGAGCTGTCATCATTGGGAACACGCACGTGCGACGGCACGCGAGCCGGCTATCCGGTATTCAGCGTGGTAACGGAACGTTGCTCCGCCATATCGGTTATCCATTTAAGTTCGTAATCCTGATTGACCGATGGGTTATATCCTCATCGGGCAGTCTTGTTGCGCGAATGCTCTGCAGTCGTCATCTGGCCATTATGGGCAAGCGCGCGAGTGAGAATATCCATGGAAAAGTCATTTGGCGTACTCGGTTCGAGTCGAGTTTTCCTCCTGATTTGCACTGCATGTTTCGTCTCATCGTCTTCTGTCGTATTCGCGTCGGGAGGCACGTGGCAAGCACACATGGCTCGCATCGCGCAGGCACTTCCGGTTGTGACTGTCCGGCCAACGGCAAACGGCGGCGATCAGACCGACGCGTTGCAGGCCGCGTTCAATGCGTTGCTGCCGGGCCAGCGCTTGGTGCTTGCGCCGGGAACCTATGCCGTCAGCCGGTCATTGAACGTCGCGCAGGCGAACGTCGTGATATCAGGCTATGGCGCGACGCTGGTCGCCAGCAATCCGAATGACCAGACACTCGTAATGAGCGGCCGGGGCTCGACACTCGTCGGCGTCACGTTGATCGGTACGGGCACGACGCGGCTGGCGACGCGCGAGTCGACCAAGGTCGAGGTAACGGGCACGGACATTCAAGTGCTAGACGTGACGATTCGCGGCGGCGCCAGTGCAGGGATCTTCGTGTATGGCGGCACGAACGTCGCGATCGTGAACAATACAGTGCAGTCGACGCTGGCGGACGGCATTCATACGACCTATGGCTCGACCAACGTGCGGGTGGAGGGCAATACCGTGAAGGACACCGGCGACGACCTGATCGCCGTCGTCAGCTATCAGGCCGACGGCCGCATTAGCGGCAACGTGCTGATTGATCACAACTCGGTATCGGGCAATTACTGGGGGCGCGGTATCGCCGTGGTCGGCGGGCAGTCCGTGACAATCTCGAACAACACCATCGACGGCGTGCAGAAGGCGTCGGGCATCCTGGTCGCACAGGAAGCGAGCTGGAACACATACGATGCGACGAACGTGATCGTGAGCGGCAACACCGTGTCGAATATCCAGAACTCGAATGTGAACAATGGCCTACAGCCGACACAGCTGGGCGCGCTCCGCCTGAGCGCGTGGCCTGGAACGGTCTCGTCGGTTGCAGTGACCAACAACAAGGTGTCCGGCTCGGGATATGCCGGTTTCCAGGCGGAGGGGAATATCTGCCAGTTCAGCCTCACCGGCGACGCGTTTTCGTCGATTTCCGGCGTAGCAGTAGCGGTGCTGGCGAGTGGATGTACCCCCACGCAGATGGTCGTTGCCGGCAACACACTGGATGGAGTCGCACTTGTGCCGCCGGTCGGAACCTCCAAGTCCGGGTTGATTCAGGTAAGTGGTGCGGCAACGGCGACGCTGCCGACGGTGCGTTGGAGCCTGATGCAGACAACAGGATCATCGGCGCGGATGCGGGAATGAGGCCGCTTTGACCTTACCCGAGATTCCCCGCCGCTATCCAGATCCTCGTGTTTTGAGGCAAGCCGATCGTCGCAAGATTCGATCGTGAACAGACCGCAGCACGGTGGGGGCTGGTGCGCCTTCGATACGAATCGACGTTTTACCGTGCTGAATCTGGATCGAGCCGGATGGCATGTCGGTCGCGGCTGGCGCTTCGACCGCTGTCGACGGCTGAGCTGGCGGCCTCGATTCTGTCGAGCTCGGCGCGGCACGGTGAGTCATGTCGCTGCGATTTCCCTCACGAGTCGATCGTGATCCGCAAGATCGGGAAAAACCTGCCCGGGACGACGCTCGATTCCTTTTCGCCAATTTTTTCAGCTCCGAGCGCCAGATAGAACGGAACCGCGTTGGGATCGGCTTCGATCACGAAGCTTCTGATCCCTCTCGCGGCGCTCTCCCTGCGGACCGCTTCCCACAGTGCACGGGCCACACCCCGCCCCATGTGGTCGGGATGGACGAACAGCCATCCGGGAGTCGGGTGATCCGATTCCGATGACGCCCTGACCCAGAACCCGATGATTGTCTCGCCGGATTCCACGACGTAACCGATCGACCCATCGATCGTCTCCGGTGCGATAGTGAGATCGCTCTGCCACAAGTCGAGCCAGTCCTTCGGATAGCCCCAGTGTGCCTTCGAAATGCGAGCCAGTCGCGTGAGTTCGTCCGCGTCTGCGGTACGGGCAGCACGTACGGTAAATGGTTTGTGCATGTCGTCTCCTGTCAGGGTCGACACCTTCGCCGAGGTATCGTCTGGCCCGCACCGACCCAACTCCGGATTCGCGGCTTACCGGTTTACCGGCTCGAAGGAAGGTCAAGCTCGACGCGGCTACATAACCTGCGATGCATGCCCGGCGACGACGCACCAGCCGGCGCTTGATCGACGCCACAGCCGAGTATAGGCAAACACGCCGTCGAATGCCGTGCCGTCGAAATGGCCTGCAAGTGTCGCCTTCGTCGTGGTCAGGATCATTTCGCCTATCGCGCATGCACGCGTTTCCTGCACATCGAGCTTGTCGAGACGCAGCAGCTTCTCGCGATGCGCGGCCAGGTCATCTTCCTTCGAGATGACCTGGCCGGTCGGAACGGTGAACACCAGGTTGTCGTCCAGCAACGCATCGAGCGCCGCGACATCGTTGGTCAGCATCGCGGCACGAAGCGCGGCTTCGCTGGGTTCGATGACGGTACGGATTGCATCCATTTAATGGCCTCGCATCGTCTCTGAAGGTTTGTGGTTCCGCTCATGCCGGCGAGCAACAGCAGCAAGCAACATACCTCACCGACGGCTACCGTCTACCGCGCGTTCGACAGCGATTGACGCCGGACGAGTATCACCACGCAGATGCCGATCGACGCGATGACGTTGACGGCCGGATAGAACGCGACGGCGACACTCCACGTGCTCAGTGCCAGCAACGCAAGCGCGTACTTGAACACGCACAGCACGAAATACGCGAGGCTCTCGCTCCACGGATCACGCATCGTCTTGCGGACGGTCGGGCCGAGGCCGGCAAGCTCGATCAGCGTGACCAGGCAGATCGAGATCGTCGGGTCGTCGGTCAGCATCCACAGCGGAATGGCCGACAGGGCCGCGACCAGGAAAAGCCAGTCGACGCGGGTCCAGCCGCGTTCGCCGCGAAAGATGCTCGCCACCAGCGTCAGAAAGCATGTAACGGAAATCGCTGCCGTGCACCACGCGGACGGCCCCGCACCCGCGACGAACTGGCCGGCAGCCGCGATTGCCGTGACGACCGACCACACGAGCCACGTGAACAGGTGCGGACGAACGGTGCGCCGGTAGATCGCGAACGCGTACGGAATCGCCGCCAGCAAAGACACGGCCGTTCCGATCACGCCAAAGATCGAAGCGGCGCCCTGATCGACATTCACCATCGACGCATCCTTGTTCGCACCGGCCGACCAGTATGTGGTCGGCCGGGCCGTGGCGCAATGTCGTGCCGGCCAGGTGTTGCCGCCGGCGCTACGTCGCGTCGCGCCGGCGAGCCGATGCGATCGCACGCAAACAAACGGCACCGGAACCGTAACGTGGCAGGAAAACCCACTGCACGACCGAAGAATGAATAGAAATAACCTCTTCAATGAGAAGAAAAACTGTTCTTTCGAATCTCTTTTTGATGACCGACAGTTTGCCAACCGGACGACTGCGGCGATGCACGGCGGTCATGGGCATCGGTCGTGCCCGCTGGCGTCTTTCGTCGGGTCGAGTTCAGGCGGAGAACAACGCACAAACGCCTGGTCGTCAAAAACGGAGTCTTGAATGAACCCAACTTCAGCAGACAATCATCAGCACGCGGACTGGAGTCGTCTCGCGGCGCAAGTCGTCCCGAGAACGCTCGCGCATATCGGCGGCCGCAGCGTACCGGCTCGAAGCGGCCGGACGTTCGCCGCGATCAATCCGGCCACCGAGGCCGTCATCGCGGAAGTCGCGTCGTGCGATGCACTGGATGTCGACGACGCGGTGCGTGCCGCGCGTCACGCATTCGAATCCGGCGTCTGGTCGCGCTGTGCGCCGGCAGAACGCAAGCGCGTGCTTTGCCGGCTTGGTGACCTCATCGCATCGCATGGAGCGGAGCTTGCGCTGCTCGACTCGCTCAACATGGGCAAGCGGGTGGCGGATGCGTTCAGCATCGACGTGCCGGCCGCAGGCGGTCTGTTCAGCTGGTACGGCGAAGCCGTCGACAAGCTGCATGGCGAAGTCGCGTCGACCGACCCCGGCAACCTCGCGGTCGTCACGCGCGAACCGTTGGGGGTCGTCGGCGCCGTGGTGCCGTGGAATTTCCCGCTCGACATGGTTGCGTGGAAGGTGGCGCCGGCGCTGGCGGCAGGCAACAGTGTCGTGCTGAAGCCGGCGGAGCAATCGCCGCTGTCCGCATTGCGTCTTGCGGAACTGGCGCTCGAGGCCGGCCTGCCGCCGGGCGTGCTGAACGTCGTGCCGGGCTACGGCGAGACAGCGGGGCGCGCGCTCGGGTTGCATCCCGACGTGGACGTGCTTGCATTCACAGGCTCGACGGCCGTCGGCAAGAAATTCCTCGAGTACGCCGCGCAGTCGAACATGAAGCAGGTGTGGCTCGAGTGCGGCGGCAAGAGTCCGAACCTCGTCTTCGACGATGCGGACGATCTCGACATGGCCGCGCGCAAGGCGTGCTTCGGCATTTTCTTCAACCAGGGCGAGGTGTGTTCCGCCAACTCGCGGTTGCTGGTTCAACGTTCGATTCACGATGCGTTCGTCGATCGGCTGATTGCGCATGCCGCCGCGTTCATGCCGGGCGATCCGCTCGATCCGTCGAGCGGGATGGGTGCCATCGTCGACGAGCAGCAGCATCGGCGTGTGCGCGAATGGATCGCGCGCGGCCGCGATAGCGCGACGCTCGCAATAGGCGGAGGCGCGCCGCGCGTCGACGGCAAGGGCTACTTCATCGAGCCGACGATCTTCATCGACGTGAAGCACGACGATGCCATCGCACGTGAGGAGATCTTCGGGCCGGTGCTGTCGGTGATGGCGTTCGACACCGAGGACGAGGCCGTCCGGCTCGCGAACGATTCGATCTATGGCCTTGCCGCGTCGGTATGGACCGGCAGCCTGTCACGCGCGCATCGTGTGTCGGGCCGGCTGCGCGCCGGCACGGTGTCCGTCAATACGGTCGATGCGCTGAGCGCGCAGACGCCGTTCGGCGGGTTCCGCCAGTCGGGCTTCGGCCGCGATCTTTCGCTGCATGCGATCGACAAGTACACGGGCCTCAAGACGACCTGGATCAGTTACTGATTCGACGCGGCGGGCCGCAAGCGGTTGCGCCGCGCAGCACGACAACGCTTTTCATCCATACAACGAACCGGAGACTCGCCTATGAATGCGCCCAACTTTCCGCATCGTACGACGCAGGACTATCAACGCAGCGACGCCGCGCATCACCTGCATGCGTTCGTCGACCAGAAGGCGCTGAACGAGGAAGGCGCACGCGTGATGGTGCGCGGCGAAGGTGTCCATTTATGGGACAACGACGGCAACCGCTACCTGGACGGCATGTCCGGGCTGTGGTGCACCAACGTCGGCTATGGGCGGCCGGAGCTGGTCGACGCCGCCGCGCGGCAGATGAAGGAATTGTCCTACTACAACATGTTCTTTCATACGACGCACCCGTCGGTGATCGAACTGTCGGAGCGCCTGTTCGCGCTGCTCGGCAACCGCTTCAGTCACGTGGTGTATACCAATTCGGGATCCGAATCGAACGAAGTGCTGATTCGCACCGTGCGGCGGTTCTGGGACGTGATGGGCAAGCCGGAGAAGAAAGTGCTGATCGGCCGCGTGAACGGCTATCACGGGTCGACGGTGGGCAGTGCATCGCTGGGCGGCATGGCGTTCATGCATGAAATGGGCGACCTGCCGATTCCGAACATCACGCACGTGGACGAACCGTACTGGTACGCGAACGGCGGCGACCTGAGCCCCGAGGCATTCGGCAAGCAGGCGGCACTGTCGCTCGAGCGCAAGATCCTCGAGATCGGCGCGGACCGTGTTGCCGCGTTCGTCGCGGAGCCGTTCCAGGGGGCGGGCGGGATGATCTTTCCGCCGGACGGCTACTGGCAGGAGATCGAACGCATCTGCCGTCAGTACGACGTGCTGCTCTGCGCGGACGAAGTGATCGGCGGTTTCGGCCGCACCGGCGAGTGGTTCGCGCACCGTCACTTCGGCTTCGAACCGGACCTGATCTGCATGGCCAAGGGGCTGACCTCGGGCTACGTGCCGATGGGCGGGCTGATCATGAGCCGGCGCGTCGGCGATGCGCTGGTCGACAAGGGGGGCGTCTATGCGCACGGGCTGACCTATTCGGGGCACCCGGTCGCGGCCGCCGTCGCGCTGGCCAACCTCGACGTGCTCGAGCGCGAAGGCCTCGTCGAGCGCACGAAGACGGATACCGGGCCGTACCTGCAGAAGGCGCTGCGCGATGCGTTCGACGGTCATCCGCTCGTCGGCGAGATTCAGGGCGTGGGCGCGGTCGGTGCGATCCAGTTTGCGAAGAACAAGGCGACGCGCGAGCGCTTCGCGAACGAGGCCGACCTGACCTGGCACAGCCGGACGGTCGGGTTCGAACTCGGCGCGATCGTGCGTTCGACGAACGGCCGCCTGATCGTTGCGCCGCCGCTGGTGATCGATCACGCGCAAATCGACGAACTGGTCGGCATGATGCGCAAGGCGGTGGACGCCACCGCGCGCGAAGTGCTCGGGATCGACTGCTGACGGGTTGAGCGACGCGCTTTCGTCCGGTGAAAGTTGGGCGGGAGCGCACCGAGCCACGAGATCCGCTTCGGAGACGGGCCGGCTGCGTGCGGCCACCGGAGCGGCCATCTGACAGGTTGAAGATTGGGCGTCGTGGGTGGTGGTCGCGATAAGGCGATGTGCTTGCGACAGCTTATTGATAAGGAATGCAAATAGTATGAATGGCATATTGAAGCGCACGCGCTTTGAGTCGGCCACGCATTCCCGATCACCCGTCAGCCCCCGAATCCACGAACATCACAATAGAAACAAGGAGACGAAATGAGTCAGGGCGAGTCCATTGCTCATCTCGAGGAAAGCACCATCCAGCCGATTCCGCTGACCGAGCGGCACGGCAGCGCGAAGGATCTGTTCACGATCTGGTTCGGGTCGAACATCATGATGCTGACGATCGTCACCGGTTCGCTCGCTACCACGGTGTTCAGGCAGCCGTTCTGGTGGGCGGCGCTCGCGACGCTCGTCGGCAGCCTGATCGGCGCGGTGTTCATGGCGTTGCATTCCGCGCAGGGGCCGCAGCTTGGCGTGCCGCAGATGATCCAGACCCGCGGGCAGTTCGGGTCGTTCGGCGCGCTGCTCGTGGTCGCACTGGTCGTCGTGATGTATGTCGGCTTTTTTGCGTCGAACTGCGTGTTCGGCGGCCAGGCGCTGCACAGCCTGAGCGCCGACATGCCGCTCGAGGCGGGCGTCGTGGTGATCGGCCTGATCAGCCTGCTCGGATCGATCTATGGCTACAAGCTGATCCACGCGTATGCGCGGCTGTTGAGCTGGTGCTCGGGTAGCGTACTCGTGCTGGCATTCGTGTGGATCATCTTCGTACATGGATTGCCCGCCGACACGTTCTCGAAGCATTCGCTCAACCTGTCCGGCTTCCTGGGTGCGATGTCGGTCGCCGCGCTGTGGCAGATCGCCTATGCGCCTTACGTGTCGGACTATTCGCGCTACCTGCCGCCCGATACCGGGCCGCGCACGGCGTTCTGGTCGAGTTACTGGGGCTGCGTGCTCGGCTCGTTCTTCCCGATGCTGCTCGGCTGCCTGGTGGGCCTCGCGACGCCCGACGGCAATGTCGTGAGCGGCCTCACCGGCCTCACGCAAGGGATCAGCGTGCTCGTGATCGTCGTGCTGTCGTTCGGCATCGCGGCCAGCAATGCGATGGAGCTGTATTGCGGCGCACTGTCGGCCATCACCGTGCTGCAGACGCTCTTTCCGTCGTGGTCGGGCAAGGCACGTGCGCGGGCGATCACCGCGATCGTCCTGTGCGGCATCGCGCTCGCGATCGCGCTGTTCGGGCACGACAATTTCCTCGCCGGCTACACGAACTTCATCCTGCTGCTGCTGTACGTGCTCGTGCCGTGGACCGCGATCAACCTCGTCGATTACTACCTCGTCTGTCACGGCGAGTACGACGTCGATTCGTTCTTCCGGCAGGACGGTGGCATCTACGGACGCTTCAATTCGATCGCGGTTGGCTCGTACTTCATCGGCATCGTTGCGCAGGCGCCGTTCATGGCCACCGATCTCTATACGGGTGAACTGGCGAGCCGGCTCGGCGGCGCGGACGTGTCGTGGATCGTCGGTCTCTCGCTGACGTCGCTCGTCTACTACGCGGGTTGCAAGCTGTTCTCGCGGCCGTTGCAGGGTGTTGCCGCGAGTGTTGACGGGGCTTCCCGGTGAGTACGCGTCACGTTACGGCACGAATGTCCGCAGGCGTTCGGCGTGGGCTTCGAGTCCGTCGAGGCCGAGATAGTGGCTGAGCTTGCCGGTGCGGACTTCAGCGATGTCGGCGGTGAACTTGCGCAGCAGCGGTGCACTCGCCGTGCGGTAGGAGGCCGCCGCATCAACGCCTTGTGCCGCCAGTGCCGCACCGATCAGGCGCGCGCTGTCGGTGCCGCCGCCGGCGACACAGCGCGCCATCGCGTCGGCGTCCGGTCGAACGCCGGCGTCGAGCAGTGCGCGCATCAGTGCGGCCGGCACGTTGCCGGACGCGGATGCCAGCGAATCGGGCGCGACCGGCGCACCGGATTCGAGCAACGCGGCGGCGGCGGCAAATTTCTTGCGCCGCAGCGCATAGTCGGTCGGAATCGCGCTGCCTGCGAGCGCGGTGCCGAGATTCGCGACGAGCGGTGCCAGTTGCACGGTGAGTGCCGCATCGTCGTGGTCGATCGCATGTCGCAACGCCTGGCGCGCGAGCACTGGCTGCGCGGCGAGCGTGCCGTCGGCGAGCGGTGTGCGCCAGTCGATCATGGCGCGGCGATAGAACGCGATCAGCTTGTCTGCCAGCGGCGCCGGCAGGCCATGCTCCGTCCGGCGTTCGTCGACATACTCAAGAAACGTCATGCCGGTTCCACTGTCGCCGGGTTCCAGCGGATCCGCATTGAGCTGCAGTGCGCCGAATGCCGCGTACAGGTCGGGGGCGACCGTCGCGAGGCCATCCTCATGCATCGCGCCGCGCCACGCGGGCGGCAGCCCCTGTTTCCAGGCGAGCACGTGGCCGCAATCCTTTGCGTCGGGCTCCGTCACGATGTAGATGCGATCGCAGTACTCGAATCCGCCGAACGGCAATACGTCGAGCTTGCCGCTCCAGGGGCGTGAATCCTCCTCGGCGGCTTCCTCGGCCAGCTCGAGTTCGTGGTCGATCCAGCCTTCCAGGTCGCGGTAGCCGTTGCTGCCGTTGTAGAACAGCTCACCCCAGCTGATCCCTTCGATATGACCGTTCATCTCCAGCGTCAGGTCGTAGTCGAGGCTGCCGCCGGCCGTCGTGCGCCACAGGTCCAGCAGCGCGGGCGGGAGGTCGCCGTGGCAGCAGGCCTGCACGGCCGCGATGTGGTCGGCCGGCATCGGCGGCTGAGCGTCGAAGATCACGCGGCCGGCAAACAGCACGATGCCGTGCGCGCGCAGGTCGGCCAGTTCAGCGTTGGAAAAGAGGGTGGCTTGCATCGGTGCGGGAGCGGTGATGGTGGGTCGGGTGCTTGCCGTCGACTATCGAAAACGAATGGCAGTTGGCAGATCGCATCGTATCAGCGCCGCGTGAGCGTTTCCGTGTCGGCCGTGCACGCCGGTTGACGACGGCCTTCGGCATCATCCGCTCGCACTGCCCGGCTCCGCCTCCGCCTCCGCCGCATGTACGTCCCGCCGGAACGCGCCGGGGCTCGTGCCCGTCCATTTCCGGAACGCGCGATGAAATGCGCTCGGCTCGGTGAAGCCGAGTTCGGCCGCGATCTCCGCGACGCTGAGCGCATCCCCGCGCAGCAGCGACTGGGCCAGCGCGCCGCGCAGCTCGTCCTTGATTGCCGCGAAGCTTTGCCCTTCACTGCGCAGACGCCGCCGAAGCGTCGCGGGCGTCGTGCCGAGGCGCACGGCCAGCGTATCGAAGTCGGGCCATTCCGCGGCCGGCAGCGTCTTCAGCTGCGCGCGCGTCTTCGCGACCCAGCCCGTATCGTGCCGGTAGCGGACGAGCAGGTTGCCGGGCGCGCCGCGCAGGAAGGCCTTCAGCGCCTGCTCGGAGCGGATCGTCGGCAGCGCGAGGTACGCGGCGTTGAACGCGAGCCGGCTGTCGGGCCGGTCGAAATGCACGGGCACGCCGAAGAATTGGTGATAGTCGCTGCGCTGGTCAGGGCTCGGGCACGCAAAGTCGATGCGCTGTAGCGGGATGCGCCGGCCGATCAGCCAGCATGCGACGCCGAGGAGGATCAACCAGAACGTCCGGTACGCGAACGCCGGGTAGGGCGCGCCCGTTTGTGTCAGCACGATCTGCGCCTGCCCGTCGGCCACGACGAGCTCGCCGTGCGGCTCGTCCAGCACCACGCGCAGGAACTGCAGCGCGCGCCGCAGCGCCTTGTCGAGCGTGCCGGCGTGCAGCACCGCATGGCACAGCAGCGTGAAGCTGCCGTGCCGCATCGGGCGCGCGGCGAGGCCGAAGAACTCGTCGTCCAGCGTGCCGGCGATCGCGAGCCACAGCCGGCCGTATTGCTGCGGCGTGACGGGCTCGCGCACGGCGGCCGGCAGGCCGGCGGCGCGCAGCACGGGCTCCGTCGGGATGCGTTGCCGGCGCAGGCACGCGAGTGCGTCGTCGACGAAATCCGGCGAAATCATCTGCGGCCCCATTTTCCAGCATCCTCCCGACATGGCAAAAGCGATCACGATTCTAGATTCTGTTTGTCATTGATTGCAATGTACGGGCTGTCTACTATCGAACTATCCCCGTCGCGCCCTGGCTCGACGGCGGCCATAACGCACAGGAGACACGCATGCCTGATGGAGCTACCGCCCGGGCGGTGCCGGCCTACGCCGACGCCGTGGCCCGGTTCAGTATCGAGACCGCCGCGCAGCAACTGCACGGCGACCTGGAGCGCGGCCTGAACGCGTGCGTGGAATGCTGCGACCGGCACGCATCGGCGGACGCGATTGCACTCGACTGGATCGACGCCGGCGGGCAGCACCGCAGCTACACGTTTGCGCAGATGAAGGCGCTGTCGGCACGCGTCGCGAACCTGCTGGTTGCACAGGGCATGAAGCCGGGCGACGTGGTGGCGGGCCTGCTGCCGCGCACGCCCGAACTCGTCGCGACGATCCTCGGCACGTGGCGCGCGGGCGCCGTCTATCAGCCGCTGTTCACCGCGTTCGGCCCGAAAGCGATCGAGCACCGGCTGCGCATGAGCGACGCGCGCCTGGTCGTGACCAACGTCGCGAATCGCGCGAAGCTCGACGAGATCACCGGTTGCCCGCCCGTCGCGACGGTGCGCGAGCCGGACGAGACGCTGCCGGAACGCGACATCGATTTCCGCACGGCGCTCGAGGCGCAGTCCGACACGTTCGAACCGGTGCCGCGCAAGGGCACCGACTTGTTCATGATGATGTCGACGTCGGGCACGACGGGTTTGCCGAAAGGCGTGCCGGTGCCGCTTCGCGCGCTGCTTGCGTTCGGTGCATACATGCGCGAAGCGGTGGACCTGCGTGCTGGCGACCGGTTCTGGAACATCGCCGATCCGGGTTGGGCGTACGGCCTCTATTACGCGATCACGGGCCCGCTGCTGCTAGGCCACGCGACGACGCTCTACGAGGGCGGTTTCACGGTCGACAGCACGTACGACGTGATCGAACGGCTCGGGATCACGAGCCTCGCCGGCTCGCCGACGGCCTACCGGATGCTGATGGCGGCCGGGACGGAAGCGGCGGCGCGGCTGAAGGGCAAGCTGCGCGTGGTCAGCAGCGCGGGCGAACCGCTGAATCCGGAAGTCGTGCGCTGGTTCGACGCGGCACTCGGTGCGCCGATCTACGATCACTACGGCCAGACTGAACTCGGGATGGTCGTGAACAACCACCACGGCCTCGCGCATGCGGTCCACGCCGGTTCGGCCGGCTTTGCGATGCCCGGCTATCGTGTCGCGGTGCTCGACGAGGCGAGCCGCGAACTCGGACCCGGCGAGCCCGGCAACCTCGCGATCGACATCGCGCGCTCGCCGCTGCTGTGGTTCCACGGCTACTGGCAGCAGGACACGCCGGCGATCGCGGGCGGCTACTACCGGACCGGCGACAACGTCGAGCTGGAGCCGGACGGCACCGTGAGCTTCATCGGCCGCGCGGACGACGTGATCACGTCGTCCGGCTACCGGATCGGACCGTTCGACGTGGAAAGCGCACTGATCGAGCATCCGGCCGTGAGCGAGGCCGCCGTCATCGGCGTGCCCGACGCGGAGCGCACGGAGATCGTCAAGGCGTTCGTCGTGCTGTCGAAAGACTACGACGGCACGCCGGCACTGGCCGAGGAACTGAGCCTGCACGTGAAGCGGCGGCTGTCCGCTCACGCCTATCCTCGCGCGATCGACTTCGTCGACGCGCTGCCGAAAACCCCGAGCGGAAAGATCCAGCGCTTCGTATTGCGCAAGATGGAAGCCGAGAAGGCCGCTCAACCCTGAACACTTACTGTACGGACTGCGAATGGATATCAAGGATCGCGTTTTTCTGATCACGGGCGCCGGTTCGGGCCTCGGCGCCGCGGTGGCGCGCATGGTGGTCGCGGAAGGCGGCAAGGCCATGCTGCTGGACGTCAACGAAGAGGCCGGCGCGGGCCTCGCGCACGAACTCGGTGCGGCCGCACGCTTCGTGAAGACCGATGTGACGAGCGAAGCCGACGGCCAGGCGGCCGTCGCCGCCGCGCATGACGCGTTCGGCCGCATCGACGCGCTCGTGAACTGCGCGGGCGTTGCGCCGGGCGAGAAGGTGGTGGGTCGCGACGGCCCGCACTCGCTCGACCGTTTCGCGCGCGCGGTGTCGATCAATCTGGTCGGCACGTTCAACATGATCCGGCTGGCCGCCGAAGCGATGTCGAAGCAGGACGCCGACGCGGAAGGCGAGCGCGGCGTGATCGTCAACACCGCGTCGGTCGCGGCGTTCGACGGGCAGATCGGGCAGGCCGCGTATGCGGCGTCGAAGAGCGGCGTGGTGGGCATGACGCTGCCGATCGCGCGCGAGCTCGCACGGTTCGGCATTCGTGTCGTGACGGTCGCGCCGGGAATCTTCGCGACGCCGATGATGGCCGGCATGCCGCAGGACGTGCAGGACGCGCTCGGCAAGAGCGTGCCGTTCCCGCCGCGGCTCGGCCGCCCGGAAGAATTTGCGGCGCTGGTGCGCCACATCGCCGAGAACACGATGCTGAACGGCGAAGTCATCCGTCTCGATGGCGCGTTGCGCATGGCACCGCGCTGACACTGGAGGAAGCGAATCATGACGACTCAGGATCCGATCGTAATCGTTGGCACGGCGCGTACGCCGATGGGTGGTTTTCAAGGCGACCTGGCGGCAGCCAGCGCGAGCGACCTTGGCGCGGTAGCGATTCGCGCAGCGCTCGAGCGCGCGAACGTGCCGGCCGAGCGTATCGATGAAATCGTGTTCGGCTGCGTGCTGCCGGCGGGCCAGGGCCAGGCGCCGGCGCGGCAGGCCGCGCTGAAGGCCGGGCTGCCGCTCGCGGCGGGCGCGACCACGGTCAACAAGATGTGCGGCTCGGGGATGAAGGCTGCGATGTTTGCGCACGACCTGCTGCTGGCGGGTTCGGCAGGTGTAGCCGTCGCGGGCGGGATGGAGAGCATGACGAATGCGCCGTACCTGCTGCCGAAGGCGCGTGCGGGGATGCGCATGGGGCACGGGCAGGTGCTGGATCACATGTTCCTCGACGGGCTCGAGGACGCGTACGAGAAGGGCCGCCTGATGGGCACGTTTGCCGAGGATTGCGCGCAGGCGTACCAGTTCACGCGCGAGGCACAGGATGCGTTCGCGATCGCATCGCTGACGCGCGCGCAACGCGCGATCGCCGAAGGGCATTTCGTGTCGGAGATCGCGCCGGTGACCGTGAAGGCGGGCAAGACCGAAAACGTCGTGTCGATCGATGAACAGCCGGGCAACGCGAAGCTCGACAAGATCCCGACGCTGAAGCCGGCTTTCCGCGACGGCGGCACGGTGACGGCCGCCAATGCGTCGTCGATCTCGGACGGCGCAGCCGCGCTCGTGATGATGCGCCGCTCGGAAGCCGAGCGCCTGGGCCTCACGCCGAAGGCCGTGATCGTCGGGCATTCGACTTACGCGGACAAACCGGGCCTGTTTGCAACCGCGCCGATCGGCGCGCTGCGCAAGCTGTCGGAGAAAACCGGCTGGAACCTGCGCGATGTCGACCTGTTCGAGATCAACGAAGCATTCGCCGTGGTGCCGATGGCCGCGATGCGCGACCTCGACTTGCCGCACGAGAAGGTCAACGTGCACGGCGGCGCGTGTGCGCTCGGCCATCCGATCGGCGCATCGGGTGCGCGCGTGATGGTGACGCTGCTGGCCGCGCTCGAAACGTACGGCATGAAGCGCGGCGTTGCGTCGCTGTGTATCGGCGGCGGCGAGGCGACGGCGATCGCGATCGAGCGCATCGCGTAACGCATCACGCGTAGTCCGCACGCCGCGATGCGTACGACGGGTATCGCACGGGAAACACCTGTGCGATACCCGTTTTGCTTTGGGCGGATCGCGTTGTCGCGCTACGCCTTCGCGTGCGGCGACACCGCCCCGCACGCGCGAATCACAAGCTGCACGACCTGCTCGGTCTTCTCGTCGAACGCTTTCTGCGTGAACGTACGCTTGCCGCTCAGCGCGCGGATCTGCGCATCGAAATCCGCGTAGTGCTGCGTGGTTGCCCAGATCAGGTACATCAGCGCATGCGCGTCGATCGGCGCGAGCAGCCCGCGCGCGATCCAGCCGTCGATGACCTTCACGCGCGTATCGAACCACGGCTTCACGCGTTCCGACAGGATGTCCTGCATGTGCTCCGCACCGTGGATGATCTCGTTGGCCCAGACCTTCGAGCCGAGCGGGCGCCGCCGCGACAGCGCCATCTTCGCGCGCACATAGCCGCCGATCGCTGCCACCGGATCGTCGTCGGCTTCGAATGTGCCGGCCGCGCGATGCCAGTCTTCGAACAGGTCGTCGAGTACGCGGCGATACAACGCGAGCTTCGTCGGGAAGTAGTAATGCAGGTTGGCTTTCGGCAGGCCGGCGCGCTCCGCGATCATCGCGGTGCTCGCACCGTCGAGCCCGCGTTCCGCGAACACGGCCTCCGCACAGGCGAGCAGATGCGCTTCGTTGGACTCGCGGATGTGCGCCTTGCGTCGCCGCAAAGGCGCGGGCGTTTCGTCGCTGTCGGTGGCTTCGGTTGCCGCCTCGTCATGTGTCATCGTTGCCCTCGCGCGGCGGGCGTGCCGCGTTGGGCTTCATTCTAGCCGCTGATTCGCATCGAACGCACGTGTGCGGACATTGCGCATTCATCGCCATGCTGCGTTGCGATGGCACGTTTCTCGCTCTATTCACTCACGCAAGAAAGACATTGATTTGGTCATTTTGATCGTCTAAAACCTGTCCAATCGGACAGGATTCGACGAACGGCAAAAGCCTTTCATCCCGATTCGTCGGACGATCTTCGCGAACGACCGGGGCATGCACCGCGCTTGGGCGGCGTTGCCCCGAAACAGGCAGGACACGCACCGGCACAGACCGGGCTGACGACATCACCGACCCCACAGGAGCGATACGAATGGACGCGGTATCGGAAACAGTGAAGCGGGCAGCTTTCGACACGTCGATCAAGGTCGACGGCAAGCGGTTGTGGGAAAGCCTGATGGAAGTCGCGAAGATCGGTGCGACGCCGAAAGGCGGCGTTTGCCGCCTCGCGCTGACCGATCTCGACAAGGCCGGCCGTGACCTGATCGTCGGCTGGGCGAAGGCCGCCGGCTGCACGGTGACGGTCGATACGATGGGCAACGTGTTCATGCGCCGCGCGGGCCGCGTGGCCGATGCCGCGCCGGTCGTCACGGGTTCGCACGCGGATTCGCAGCCGACGGGCGGCCGCTTCGACGGCATCTACGGCGTGCTCGGCGGCCTCGAGGTGATTCGCAGTCTCAACGATCACGGCATCGAGACCGAGCATCCGGTCGAGGTCGTGATCTGGACCAATGAAGAAGGCTCGCGCTTTGCGCCCGCGATGGTCGCCTCAGGCGTGTTCGCGGGCGTCTTCCCGCTCGAATACGGGTTGTCGCGCAAGGACGTGGACGGCAAGACGATCGGCGAGGAACTGGCGCGCATCGGCTACGCGGGTGACGTGCCGTGCGGCGGGCGCAAGCTGCATGCGGCGTTCGAACTGCATATCGAGCAGGGGCCGATTCTAGAGGCGGAGTGCAAGACGATCGGCGTCGTGACCGACGCGCAGGGGCAGCGCTGGTACGAGATTACGTTCACTGGCCAGGAAGCGCACGCGGGGCCGACGCCGATGCCGCGTCGCCGCGATGCGCTGCTCGGCGCATCGCGCGTGGTCGATCTCGTCAACCGGATCGGCCTCGATCATGCGCCGTTCGGCTGCGCGACGGTCGGCATGATGCAGGTCTACCCGAACTCGCGCAACGTGATTCCCGGCCGCGTGTTCTTCACCGTCGATTTCCGTCATCCGGACGACGCGGTGCTCGCGAAGATGGATGCCGCATTGCGCGATGGTGTGGCGCGCATCGCGGCCGACATCGGGCTCGAGACCGAACTCGAGCAGATTTTCTATTACAAGCCGGTCGCGTTCGACGCTGCCTGTGTGGAAGCCGTGCGCAGTGCGGCCGATCGTTTCGGCTTCTCGCATCGCGACATCGTGTCGGGTGCCGGCCACGATGCGTGCTACCTCGCGCAGGTCGCGCCGACGTCGATGGTGTTCGTGCCGTGTGTCGACGGCATCAGCCACAACGAGATCGAGGACGCGACGCCCGCATGGATCGAGGCCGGCGCGAACGTGCTGCTGCACGCGATGCTGTCGCGCGCATGCGAGCCGGCTTCATGACGCCAGGACCGTAGCAGCCGGCAGGCTGCTCGACGCCTGACAGCCTGACCGTAGCATTCCTAAGAACGACCGCCCCGACTGTGCATTCACAGCCGGCGGGGACGGCTTTGTCTCCACCCAGTCGAAGGAACGCGTATGACCACCAAGCCAACCGGCGATATCGCCGCGCATCGCCTGTCGTCCACGCAACTCTCGTGCGAATTCACCGATATCGCGCCGCTGCTCGATCCGACGGCCGCCGCGGCCGCCGCCAGCCGCTGCCACTACTGCTACGACGCGCCGTGCGTGCAGGCCTGCCCGACGCAGATCGACATCCCGAGCTTCATCCGCAAGATCGGCAACGGCAACCTGAAGGGCGCCGCGACCGACATCCTGTCGGCGAATCCGCTGGGCGGGATGTGCGCACGCGTGTGTCCGACCGAGATCCTGTGCGAGGGCGCATGCGTGCGCAACCACCAGGATGCGCAGCCCGTCGCGATCGGCGCGCTGCAGCGGCACGCAACCGACTGGGCGATGGAGACCGGCGCGGTGCGCTTCACGCGCGCGCCCGACACGGGCCGCCACGTCGCGGTGGTCGGCGCGGGTCCGGCCGGGCTCGCGTGCGCGCACCGGCTCGCGCTCGCCGGGCACCGCGTCACGCTGTTCGACGCGCGCCCGAAGGCAGGCGGCCTCAACGAATACGGGATCGCCGCCTACAAGACGGTCGACGATTTCGCTCGGCGTGAAGTCGAGTGGCTGCTGTCGGTGGGCGGCATCATGCTGAAAACCGGCGTCGCGCTTGGCCGCGACATCACGCTCGACGCGCTGCGTGAGCAGCACGACGCGGTGTTTCTCGCGATGGGCCTCGGCGGCGTGCGCGCGCTCGCGATCGACGGGGAGCAACTCGCCGGCGTGATGAATGCGGTCGACTTCATCGAGCAGGTGCGGCAGGCCGATGCACTGGAGAACGTGCCGGTCGGGCGGCGCGTGGTCGTGATCGGCGGCGGCAATACGGCCATCGATGCGGCGGTGCAGAGCCGCAAGCTCGGCGCCGAGCGCGTGACGATGGTGTACCGGCGCGGTGTGGACGCGATGAGCGCGACGTGGGCCGAGCGCGAGTTTGCGCAGAAGAGCGGCGTCACGCTCGTCACGCACGCGAAGCCCGTGCGCATGGCGGGCGCGAACGGGCAGGTGACGGGTGTCGAGTTCGAGGCGGCATCGGGCGAGCGCTTCACAGTCGATGCGGACATGGTGCTGAAGGCGATCGGCCAGACGCTGGTGCCGGACGGCATCGACGCCACGCTGCTGACGGCGGACGGCGCGCGCATCGCGGCGGACGCGGACGGGCGCACTGGATGGCCCGACGTGTGGGCCGGCGGCGACTGCGCGGCGACGGGCGGCGTCGACCTCACGGTGCAGGCCGTGCAGGACGGCAAGCGCGCGGCCGCGTCGATCGACGCGGCGCTCGCGCTACGCGACGCGAAGGCTGCGTGACCGCGCAACGCGCGTCACACGCCACGAGCACAACGAACACGACCCCACTCTCACGGAGCCGAACATGGCCGACCTTCGCTGCACCATCGCGGGCATCACTTCGCCGAATCCCTTCTGGCTGGCATCCGCGCCGCCGACCGACAAGGCCTACAACGTGAACCGCGCGTTCGAGGCGGGTTGGGGCGGTGTCGTCTGGAAGACGCTCGGGCTCGATCCGCACGTCGTCAACGTCAGTTCGCGCTACGGCGCCGTGCAGTGGAACGGCCAGCGCATCGCGGGGCTGAACAACATCGAGCTGATCACCGACCGTCCGCTCGACGTGAACCTGAGAGAGATCGCGCAGGTGAAGCGCGACTGGCCGGATCGTGCGCTGATCGTGTCGCTGATGGTGCCGTGCAACGAGCGCGACTGGAAATGGATCCTGCCGCTCGTCGAGGATACGGGCGCCGACGCGGTCGAGCTGAACTTCGGCTGCCCGCACGGGATGAGCGAGCGCGGGATGGGGGCGGCAGTCGGACAGGTACCCGAATATGTGGAGATGGTCACGCGCTGGGTGAAGGAGGGCACGAAGCTGCCGTGCCTCGTGAAGCTCACGCCGAACATCAGCGACATCCGGATGGGGTCGCGCGCCGCGTACAAGGGCGGCGCGGACGGCGTGTCGCTGATCAACACGATCAACTCGATCGTCGCGGTCGATCTCGACCACATGGCGCCGATGCCGACCGTCGACGGCAAGGGCACGCACGGCGGCTATTGCGGCCCGGCGGTCAAGCCGATCGCGTTGAACATGGTCGCGGAGATCGCGCGCGATCCGGAAACGCCGAACCTGCCGATCTCGGGCATCGGCGGCATCTCGTCATGGCGCGACGCGGCGGAGTTCATGGTGCTCGGCGCCGGCAGCGTGCAGGTGTGCACCGCCGCGATGCATTACGGCTTCCGGATCGTGTCGGACCTGGCCGACGGGCTGTCGAACTGGATGGACGAGAAGGGCTACGCGACGCTCGACGACATCCGCGGCCGCGCGGTGCCGAACGTGACCGACTGGAAATACCTGAACCTGAAGTACGACATCAAGGCGCGCATCGACCAGGACCGTTGCATCCAGTGCGGGCTGTGCCATATTGCGTGCGAGGACACGTCGCACCAGGCGATCACGGCGACGAAGGACGGCGTGCGGCACTTCGAAGTGGTCGATTCGGAATGCGTCGGGTGCAATCTTTGCATGCACGTGTGTCCGGTCGAGCAATGCATCACGATGGAGCGTGTCGATTCGGGCGATTACGCGAACTGGACCACGCATCCGAACAATCCGGCGAGCGCGGACGCGGGTGCGGGTGCAGGTGCTGCGGCAGCACCCGAGAAGCACGCGAAGAAGGCTGCTTGACCGGCGTCCGGCGGCGCGGGCCTTCCTGCACCGCCGTTTTTCGTTCCACCCGGGCCGGCATCGCAGGATGCCGGCGCTGACGTTTTCGTGGAGTGAGTTCGATGAATCACGCAGCGAATCCCGCCGATCCCGACAGCGCCGCGGCGCAGGGCGGCAGCCTGTACAACGACGACCTCGCGCCGACGACGCCGGCGCAGCGCACGTGGAGGTGGTACCACTTCGCGGCGCTATGGGTCGGGATGGTGATGAACATCGCGTCGTACATGCTCGCGGCCGGGCTGATCCAGGAAGGCATGTCGCCGTGGCAAGCGGTGACGACCGTGCTGCTCGGCAACCTGATCGTGCTCGTGCCGATGCTGTTGATCGGCCATGCGGGCGCGAAGCACGGGATTCCGTACGCGGTGCTCGTGCGTGCGTCGTTCGGCACGCAGGGCGCGAAGCTGCCGGCGCTGTTGCGCGCGATCGTCGCGTGCGGCTGGTACGGGATCCAGACCTGGCTCGGCGGCAGTGCGATCTATACGCTGCTGAACATCCTGACCGGCAACGCGCTGCACGGCGCGGCGCTGCCGGTCATCGGCATCGGGTTCGGGCAGCTCGCGTGCTTCCTCGTGTTCTGGGCGCTGCAGATCTACTTCATCTGGCACGGCACCGATTCGATCCGCTGGCTCGAAAGCTGGTCCGCGCCGATCAAGGTCGTGATGTGCGTGGCGCTCGTGTGGTGGGCGACGTCGAAGGCGGGCGGCTTCGGCACGATGCTGTCGGCGCCGTCCCAGTTCGCGGCGGGCGGCAAGAAGGCCGGGCTGTTCTGGGCGACCTTCTGGCCGGGCCTGACCGCGATGGTCGGCTTCTGGGCGACGCTCGCGCTGAACATTCCCGATTTCACGCGCTTCGCGCATTCGCAGCGCGACCAGATGATCGGGCAGTCGATCGGGCTGCCGCTGCCGATGGCGCTGCTGTCGGTGGTATCGGTCGTCGTGACGTCGGCGACCGTCGTGATCTACGGCAACGCGATCTGGGATCCGATCGACCTGACGAGCCGGATGACGGGTATCGGCGTGGGCATCGCGCTCGTGATCCTCACGCTCGACACGATGTGCTGCAACCTCGCCGCGAATCTCGTCGGTCCGGCCTACGACTTCTCGAGCCTGTGGCCGAAGGCGATCTCGTACCGCACGGGCGGGATGATCACCGCGACGATCGCGATCGTGATGATGCCGTGGAAGATCCTCGCGACGACGGACGGTTACATCTTCACCTGGCTAGTCGGCTATTCGGCGCTGCTCGGGCCCGTGGCGGGGATCCTGATGGTCGACTACTTCCTGATTCGCGGCACGCGGCTCGACACGCGCGCGCTGTTCGACGAGCGCGGCGGCTTCAGCTACGCGCGCGGCTGGAATCCGGCCGCGCTGGCCGCGCTCGCGGTCGGCGTGCTGCCGAACCTGCCCGGCTTCCTGCACACGGCCTTTCCGGCGTCGTTTCCTAACGTGCCGGCGTTCTTCAACACGCTTTACACGTACGCGTGGTTCGTCGGCCTTGTGCTGGCGTCGTGCGTGTACGGCACCTGGATGAAGTGGCGCGCCGGACAGCGCGCGCAGATCGCGAGCGCATGACGCACAGGATGCGTGCGATGCATGTGATGCGGCACCCGACAGTCAACGAGGAGGCAACCCAATGGCAATCCTGATTCGTGGCGGCACCGTGGTCGATGCGGACCGTTCCTACCGCGCGGACGTGCTCTGCGCAGCCCCGGAGGACGGCGGCACGATCCTGCAGATCGCAGAGCAGATCGATGCACCGGCCGGCGCGACCGTCGTCGACGCGCACGACCAGTACGTGATGCCGGGCGGCATCGATCCGCATACGCACATGGAACTGCCGTTCATGGGCACGACCGCGAGCGACGATTTCTACTCGGGCACGGCCGCCGGGCTCGCGGGCGGCACGACGAGCATCATCGACTTCGTGATTCCGAGCCCGAAGCAGCCGCTGATGGACGCGTTCCAGGCATGGCGCGGCTGGGCCGAGAAGGCGGCAGCGGATTACGGCTTCCACGTGGCCGTGACGTGGTGGGACGAGAGCGTGCATCGCGACATGGGCACGCTCGTGCGCGAGCATGGCGTGTCGAGCTTCAAGCACTTCATGGCGTATAAGAACGCGATCATGGCCGACGACGAGGTGCTCGTGAACAGCTTCTCGCGTGCGCTCGAACTCGGTGCGCTGCCGACCGTGCACGCGGAGAACGGCGAGCTCGTGTTCCAGCTGCAGAAGGCGCTGCTCGCGCGCGGGATGACGGGGCCGGAGGCGCATCCGCTGTCGCGGCCGCCGGAGGTCGAGGGCGAGGCCGCGAACCGCGCGATCCGCATCGCGCAGGTGCTCGGCGTGCCCGTGTATATCGTGCATGTCTCCGCAAAGGATGCGGTCGACGCGATCGCGCGTGCGCGCAGCGAAGGGCTGCGCGTGTTCGGCGAGGTGCTGCCGGGCCACCTGGTGATCGACGAGGCTGTGTATCGCGATCCGGACTGGACGCGTGCGGCCGCGCACGTGATGAGCCCGCCGTTCCGCTCCGCCGAGCATCGCGAGGCGCTGTGGCGCGGGCTGCAGGCGGGGCAGCTGCATACGACGGCAACCGACCACTGCGTGTTCTGCGCGTCGCAGAAGGCGATGGGCCGCGACGATTTCACGAAGATCCCGAACGGCTGCGGCGGTGTCGAGGATCGCATGTCCGTGCTGTGGCATCACGGCGTGAATCACGGCCGCATCACGCCGAACGAGTTCGTGCGGATCACGTCGACGAACGCCGCGCAGATCTTCAACCTGTATCCGCGCAAGGGTGCCGTGCAGGTGGGCGCCGATGCCGACCTCGTCGTGTGGGATCCTGCCGCGACGAAGACGATCTCGGTGAAGACCCATCACCAGCAGGTCGACTTCAACGTGTTCGAGGGGATGACGGTGCAGGGCGTCGCGACGCACACGCTCACGCGCGGCGCACTCGCGTGGGCCGACGGCGATCTGCGCGCCGTGCGCGGTGCGGGCCGCTACCTGAAGCGCCCGCCGGCGGCCAGCTACTACGAGGCCGCGCGGATCGCGAACCGGCTGCGCGAACCGCATCCGGTCAAGCGCGCCGGCTGAACCTCGCGTATCGCACGGGGCGTGTCGGGTCGAACGGCACGCCCCGTGCTTTTGAGCCTGCTTTCCCGTTCGTGCCGGCACCGCTCCGGCCTGAACCTGCCCCCTCTCCGCATCCCGCCAATTCTCTCAATATATGGGACGGATTGCGCGTGATGCCGTCTTTCCGATCTCCAGGTACATAGAAGAACTGAGCAAATCGACGCGACACGCGACGGCGCGCAAACGCGGCCATTTTGTTTGCGTTGTCGGCGTGCATGGCGGCGAGTAATATCCACCGACGGCGTTGCGCAGGCGTGCCGGGCCGCCCGCCGAACAGTCCAACAACATTGAGAGCAAGGAGTACGAGGTGGATATTCTGCGCAGTCTCCTGGGTATGCTGTTCCTGCTGCTGGTTGCCTATCTGCTGTCGAACAACCGGCGCGCGGTGAGCCGCCGGACCATGATCGCCGCGCTGTGCACGCAGCTGGCGATCGGCGCGCTGGTGCTGTTCGTGCCGTCGGGCCGCACGGCGCTGGCGGCAGCCGCGAACGGTGTCAATCGCGTGCTCGACATGGGCAATCACGGCATCGCGTTCGTATTCGGCGGGCTGGTCGACAGCCGGATGTTCCAGCTGTTCGGCGACGGCGGGTTCGTGTTCGGCCTGCGCGTGCTGCCGATGATCATCTTCGTGACCGCGCTGATCGCGGTGCTGTACTACATCGGCGTGATGAAGTGGATCGTCGCGATCCTCGGCGCGGCGCTGGCGAAAGTGCTCGGCGTGAGCCGCATCGAGGCGTGCTCGGCGGTGGCGACGATCTTTCTCGGGCAAAGCGAGATGCCCGCGCTCGTGAAGCCGTTCGTGCGGAACATGACGAGCGCCGAGATCTTCACGGTGATGGCGAGCGGCATGGCGTCGGTCGCGGGATCGGTGCTGGTCGGCTACGCCGGCCTTGGCGTGAAGATGGAATACCTGCTCGCCGCGTCGTTCATGGCGGTGCCCGGCGGGCTGCTGTTCGGCAAGCTGCTGTATCCGACGGTCGAGCCGAGCCGCGTCGTGGTCGACGGGCTCGACTTCGACGACAAGCGCGCCGCCAACGTGATCGAGGCGGCGGCGTCCGGTGCGGCGGTCGGGATGCGGATCGCGATCAACGTCGGCGCGATGCTGATCGCGTTCGTGGGGCTCATCGCGCTGATGAACCTCATCGTCGGCGGCGTGGCCGCGTTCGCGGGCTTTCCGCAGATCACGCTGGTGGGTATCATCGGCCACCTGTTCGCGCCGCTCGCGTGGATCATCGGCGTGCCGTGGCACGACGCGACACTGGCCGGCAACTTCATCGGCGAGAAACTGATCTTCAACGAGTTCGTCGCGTATGGCGACCTGTCGCCGTACCTGAAGGGCGGCGAGCACGTCGCGGCCGCCGGCCTGCAGGTGCTCGACCCGAAGACGCTCGCGATCGTGTCGTTCGCGCTGTGCGGCTTCGCGAACTTCTCGTCGATCGCGATTCTCGCGGGCGGCTTCAGCGCGGTCGCGCCCGAACGCCGCTCGGAAGTCGCGCGGCATGGCCTGCGCGCGCTGACGGCCGCGACGCTGTCGAACCTGATGAGCGCCGCGATCGCCGGCCTGTTCTTTTCCCTGCATTGAGCCCGAAGCGGCCACTGACCGATCGAGGAGAGGCAACGATGTTTTTACCGCAGGAATTCATTCGCCAGAAGCGTAACCGGCAGCCGCTCGATCGCGACGGGATCGCCGCGTTCGTGCGCGGCGTGACCGACGGCAGCGTGACCGAAGGCCAGGTGGCCGCGTTCGCGATGGCGGTGTACTTCAACGACCTGAGCGTCGACGAGCGCGTTGCGCTGACGCTCGCGCAGCGGGACTCCGGCGACGTGCTCGACTGGCGTGCGCTCGAGCTCGACGGGCCGGTGATCGACAAGCATTCGACCGGCGGCGTCGGCGACGTCGTGTCGCTGATGCTCGGGCCGATGGTGGCCGCGTGCGGCGGCTACGTGCCGATGATCTCGGGGCGCGGGCTCGGCCATACCGGCGGCACGCTCGACAAGCTGAGCGCGATTCCAGGCTATGACGTGACGCCCGATACGGACGCGTTTCGACGCACGGTGCGCGACGTCGGTGTCGCGATCATCGGGCAGACCGCGCGGCTGGCGCCGGCCGACATGCGCATCTATGCGATTCGCGACGTGACGGCGACCGTCGAGTCGGTCGCGATGATCACCGCGTCGATCCTGTCGAAGAAGCTCGCGGCCGGTCTCGACGGGCTCGTGATGGACGTCAAGGTCGGCTCCGGCGCATTCATGCCGACCGCCGAGCAGTCGGCGGAACTGGCCCGCAGCATCGTCGACGTCGGCAACGGCGCCGGCATGAAGACGACCGCGATCCTCACGGACATGAACCAGTCGCTCGCGCCGTGCGCGGGCAATGCGCTCGAAGTGGCATGCGCGATCGACTACCTGACGGGCAAGTCGCGTCCGGTGCGCCTGCATGACGTCACGATGGCGCTTTCCGCGGAGTTGCTCGTCACCGGCGGGCTGGCACGCGACGTCGCAGACGCGCGCGCGAAGTTGCAGCACGCGCTCGATTCGGGTGCGGCGGCGGAACGCTTCGCGAGGATGGTCACGGCGCTCGGCGGCCCTGCAAACCTGATCGATGCGCCCGCACGTTATCTCGCGCGGGCGGAGGTGATCGTGCCGGTTCCGGCGCGCGCGAGCGGCGTGGTGCAGCGGGTCGATTGCCGCGCGCTCGGGCTGGCGGTCGTCGCGCTCGGCGGCGGCCGCACGCGCGCGGCGGATGCGATCGACTACAGTGTCGGCCTGACGGCGCTCGCGGAGATCGGGCAGCGTGTCGACGCCGGCCAGCCGCTCGGTTACGTGCATGCCCGCGACGCTGCCTCGGTGGCGCACGCGGTGGACGCGATCCAGCGCAGCTACGTGCTGGGCGAGACGGGCGACGCGCCGCCGACCATTTATCAGCGGATCGGCTGATCCGATCGCCGGTGCCGACACTGGCGATCGCTTCACGTCACGGGCGCATCGTGACGGCCGGGATGCAGCCGCGCCGAACTATCCCGGCACACAATCGGAGGCACGACGAAATGGAACGACACGAACTGATCGAAGCGGCGAAGGCGGCGCGCGAACGCGCGTACGCGCCGTATTCGCGCTTCAAGGTCGGCGCGGCCCTGCAGGCGCGCGACGGAACGATTTTTCACGGCTGCAATGTCGAGAACGCGTCCTACGGACTCTGCAATTGCGCGGAACGCACGGCGATGTTTTCGGCCATCGCCGCCGGTTATCGTCCGGGGGATTTCACGCGGCTCGCGGTCGTGGGCGACACCGACGGCCCGATCGCGCCGTGCGGCGCGTGCCGTCAGGTGATCATCGAGATCGGCACGCCCGACATCGAAGTGATCCTGGCCAACCTGAAAGGGGCCGTCGAGGTCACGACGGCCCACGCATTGCTGCCGGGCGCATTCCGGTTGTAACGGCGCGCGCGATGGCACGCCACTCGCATCACGCGCCGTCGCGCGCGTCGCGGATCGGAATCACCGTGCGCGCGCCGCACTGGCGCAGCAGGTCGCGCAGCTCGTTGATGACCGGAAACACCTCGTGGTTCCAGTCGGCGCCTTGGGCGTCGTGCGCTTCCTGCTCGCGCTCGACGATCCAGCGATCCTCGCGGAAGATGCGCTCGGTGAACCAGACGAGCAGCGGCCACGCGAGATCGAGCGCGAACGGGATGCCGGGCTTGTGGATCGACAGCAGTCCGAACGTGCGGTTGGTGCGCTGCTCGGCGTCGAGCGGCACGTAGACGATCCACAGGTCCATCACGAGCGTGCCCTCGCTCGAGCGGATCTGCAGTGTCTGGTACGGATAGCCGGTGCGCACCGTCATCACGCTCTTGTCGGCCTGGTCGGCCGGCTTCTTGCTCGCGCCGAACACGAGTGCTTCGCCGACCGGCTGCTTGCCTTCCATTCGTGCGAACGTGTAGTCGACTTCGACCCAGTCGTCGCCGCGGCGCCGGCCGACCGAGCGCGCACGCATCTGACCCATCTGCTTGCGATGCAGGAACTGATGGTTCATGTCCATCAGGTTCTCGTGCATGAACGAGTAGTGGCACTTGACCTCGCGGCCGAAGCGGCGCGTCTTGAACGCGCGGTCGTCCGCCGATTCGAGTGCGGGGAACGGCCGCGTGTCGGCGAGCGTCGTGTCGCCCGGGAACACGAAGATCAGCCCGTGCGCTTCGCGGCAGGGATACGCGCGCACGCCGTTGGGCAAGCGCTCGCGGCCGAGGTACGGCACGTCGACGCAGCGGCCGCTGTCGCACGCGTAGGTCCAGCCGTGATAGCAGCAGCGCAGCGTCTCGCCGCTCACGACGCCTGCGTGCAGCGGCACCTGGCGGTGCGCGCAACGATCCTCGAGCGCGTACACGGCGCCGGATTCGGTGCGCACGAGCACGATCGGATCGCCGGCGAAGCGCACGCCGAGCGTCTTGCCGCGTTTCAGCTCGCGCGACCACGCGAGCGGGTACCAGTGATCGGGATGAATCGGCACGCGGCGCAGGTCGCGCACGGCCGAGCCGGAAGAGGGTTCTCCAAGGGTGCCGCTATCGGGGAAGGGCACTGCGCGCATGCGTGACGCCTCCAGGCTGGACTGGGATTCCGGGCGCCGCATGATGCGGCGGGGATCTGGAGAAGTCTACGCGAAGTTGCCGGTCGCGGCGGACGCGATGCGGGTTTGCCCCGGCACGGCGGCCGCGGTTTCGTTGATGCAACGCAAACCGGGCCGAAGGCGGCGCGTGCTGGCCGTGCGTAGCCGCACCGGCCCCGGCCCGGGCCGTGCGGCGGGCGTCACCCCGTCACGCGGCCGCTTGCCGGTCACGAGTGCGCATCGCGCCACAGTACCGCGTCGGTGCGGTACAGCGCCGGGAAGTGCTGCTTCAGCCCGGCGATCTTCGGCATGTCGTTGTACGCGATGTACGGCGCGTCCGGATGCAGCTCGAGGTAGTTCTGGTGATAGGTCTCGGCCGGGTAGAAGCCCTTGTAGTTTTCGACGCGTGTGACGACGGGCGCCGGAAACACGTGCGCGGTGCCGAGCTGCGCGATGTACGCGGTCGCGACCGTACGTTGCTGCGCGGTGGTGGGGAAGATCGCCGACCGGTATTGCGACCCTTCGTCGGGGCCCTGCCGGTTGAGCTCGGTCGGATCGTGCGCGACCGAGAAGAACACCTGCAGCAGCCGGCCGTACGTGATCTGGGTCGGGTCGTAGACGATGCGAACCGATTCCGCGTGCCCGGTCAGCCCCGAGCCGACGAGCGCGTAGTGTGCGGTTTCGGACGCGCCGCCCGTATAGCCGGCCGTGACCTGCTTCACGCCCTTCACGTGCTCGAATACGCCCTGCACGCCCCAGAAGCAGCCGCCGGCGAGCACGGCCGTCTCGTCGTGCGATGCGCCGGGCGTTTCGTCGAGCGTCGGCGCGGGCACGGTGCGCATCGGCTCGGCGGAATTGACGATGCGCTGGTAGCCGAACACGGCGGCGGCCGCGACGGCGATGGCGCCGATGCGGCGCAGCATCGCCGTGCGCCGTTGCGGCGCGGAACCGCGGGGGGAGGTGGTGTTCACGGTGTGCTCCTTCGAAAGGCGGTATGGAAAGCGGGTGGTCCGGAAGCGGCACCGGTGCGCCGCCTCCGGCCCGGATCAGCCGAACGTGAACGCGTACGCATTCACGCCGGGATCGAGAAACTCGATCGCAAACGTGCGGTCGGCGATCGCGCCGGGCTGGCGGACCAACTGGTACAGGCGCTGCCCGGTCACGGTGCCGTAGCCTTGCGCGTCGACGTCGGTGCCATGTGCGGCACCGGGCGCGGCGCCGTCGATCGTCACGCGAAAGCGCACGGGCTGGCCGTCGGCTCCCGGCCCGAGCACGAGGTGCAGGTCACGGGCGTGGAAGCGGTAGACGATTCGTCCCGACGGCGCGGCGAGTGACGCGCGTTCGGCGCCGACCTGCCACGTGCCGGCGAGGCCCCAGTCGTTGAGATCGGGGTGCGCCGGCGCGTCGTAGCGGTGCGCCGCATCGCGCACGACGCCGCCCGGCGACGTGAAGCTTTCCGCACGCGCATAGCCGACATAGGTTTCGGGCGAACGGACGTCCGCGGCGTCAGCCGCCGCGAGCGCACCCTTCGCCGGTGCACCGGCGAGCCCGAGCGGCACATTCAGCGCTTCCGGATGGCCGGCCTCGGCGAGCAGCGACTGGATCGCGCGCTCCGACTGCGCGTATTCGCCTTCGCCGAAGTGGTGATGGCGGATGCGCCCTTGCGCGTCGATGAAGTAGTGCGCGGGCCAGTATTCGTTGCCGAACGCACGCCAGATCGAATAACCGTTGTCGATCGCGACCGGGTAGCCGATGCCGAGGTCGTGCACGGCCTTCTTCACGTTGCCGATGTCGCGCTCGAACGCGAACTCGGGTGCGTGCACACCGATCACGACGAGCCCGTACGGCGCGTACTTGCGTGCCCAGGCGGTCGTGTACGGCAGCGTGCGCAGGCAGTTGATGCACGAATAGGTCCAGAAATCGACCAGGACGACCTTGCCGCGCAGGCCGGCCGCCGTCAGCGGCGGCGAGTTCAGCCACTGCACGGCGCCGTTGAGCGACGGCAGCGTGCCTTCGACGGGCAACGCGGCCGGCGTCGCGTTCGCCGCGCGCATCATCGCGCTGCCAGCCATCGCACCGCCGCCGGCCTGCGCGCCATCGGCAGCCGCGGCCATCATCGCGCCGCCGCTCGTGTCGTCGGTGGCGTTGCCCGTCGCGGCGGCCGCCGCCGGTGCGCCGTTCGAACGCCCGCCGAGCCGGTCGACGAGCTTCGTTTCGAGCCCGCCCGTCGTGACGGTCGACAACTGGGCGAGCGCACCCGTATCGAGGCCGAGCGCGATCGCGCCGACGCCGGCCAGGAGCGCCACGCCGATCCCGCGCTT
>NZ_JAAGPO010000123.1:0-269 GCF_017104825.1 Burkholderia sp. Ac-20345
TAACGGAGCATAATTGTGATAGGCAGCCGGTCGCGGTCGTACGACTGATGTCGTGTATAGACGAGTCGCAGCGCGTGACGTGAACGCTGCGTGGAGGTGTCCGAGTCGAAGACATCCGTGCGTACACACGATGTTGCTTGGTTGCATGGAATGTGTCATGCCCATTTTTTCTATTTGTTATACGTGTATGTCTTACCAGTGGGGGGGGGGGTGATTCTTTTTTTTTTTTTTTTAATACCCCGCCCCCCACCAATATATACACGATAGAT
>NZ_JAAGPO010000124.1:0-30209 GCF_017104825.1 Burkholderia sp. Ac-20345
TCGAAGATCCTCGCGCAGCGCGACGGGCTCGGCGTCGGCTGGGTGCCGCGCCGGCGCGTGGCGTCGCTGCTCGCGAGCGGCGAACTCGTGGAAAAGCAGACGGCTGACCCGCGCGAGCCGAACCTGCTTTACGTCGCGTGGCACGGCGACCGGGACGGCCGCGCGTTGCAGTGGTGGCTCGAACGATTGCGCGAACCGAGGCTCGCGCAGCGCCTGCTCGACGGCATCGACGTGGCCGGCTGACACAGCGCCGGACAGAACAGGGAAACCGAATCCGCCCGCTCAAACACGTTCGAAGATTTCGAACATGTTCATCGCGGACGTCGTACGGCAAGGCGGGGCGCCGCGCGCATTCTGTATTCACGGTCAACTCACCGGTTCACAGGAGAACATCATGCAACGCTTCGAAGGAAAGACGGTCCTCGTCACGGGCGGTAACAGCGGTATCGGCCTCGCGGCCGCCAAGGCATTCGCGGCAGAAGGTGCGCGCGTCATCATCACCGGGCGCGATGCGCAGACGCTCGAGGCCGCGCGGCAAACGCTCGGCGCAGGCGCGCTGGCGATCCGCAACGAGGCCGGCAGCGTCGCGTCGGCCCGCGCGCTGGCCGATGCGATCGCATCGGCGGGGGCGCGGCTCGACGCCGTGTTCATCAACGCGGGCGTCGCGAAACTCGCGCCGTTCGCCGACAGCGACGAGGCCATGTGGGATCTCGTGTTCAACACCAACGTGAAGGGCGCGTATTTCCAGATCCAGTCGCTGGTGCCGCTGCTGAACCGCGGCGCGTCGATCGTGATCAACGGCTCGATCAACGCGCACATCGGGATGCCCGGCTCGTCGGTGTACGCGGCGAGCAAGGCGGCCGTCAATTCGTTCGCGAAGACGCTGTCGACGGAACTGCTGCCGCACGGCGTGCGCGTGAACGTCGTGAGCCCCGGGCCGGTGCAGACGCCGCTCTACGGCAAGCTCGGGCTCGATGCGGCGACGCTCGACGAAACGGCCGACAAGATCAAGGGCCTCGTGCCGGTCGGCCGGTTCGGCACGCCGGACGAGATCGCGTCGACGGTGTTGCACCTCAGCGCGCCGGAATCCGCGTTCATCGTCGGCGCGGAGATCATCGCGTCGGGCGGGATGGGGCTGCTCTGATCGGCGAGGCCCCGGCAGGGGCTGCAACCGCCCGGCGTCACGCCGGGCGGACAGTTCCCGTCACGTGCGCACGGACGGTGTCCGCACATCACCTCTATCGCGCCGCACAGGCGCCATGGCTACCGCCACCGGCCTCGAGCTGCGTCACCGTGAGCCCGGAGAACGTCGCGCGGCCGTGCTCGGCGAACACGGCGATGCGGTCGGCATCAAGCGGCGGGAAGATCAGGTCGGTGAGCGCCACGCGGCCGCCGTTCGCGAACACTTCCACCGAGCCGCGATCGACGACGATCTCGAGCTGCAACTGACCGTGCTCGAGCGGCAGGTCCACGATGTGTTCGCGGCTGAACGTACCGGCGAAATTCGCTTCACCGGACATCGAACGGTCGAGCGTCAGCGTGCGCTTTGCCGTGTCGTACACGATCCGGGTGCCGACCGAGCCGTCCGCCGAGCGCCGGACGATCAGGCCCGCACGTGCCGCGTGTTGCGGCGCGATCGTGACCGTGATGCGCTGGACGACACCGCGCGTCGCGGCCGACAGCACACGTGTCGCGGAATCGACCGTGAGGTCGCCTTCATGCACGGCGGGCCTGCCGTCCGCCCATGCATCGAACGCGGCGGCCGGTGCGACGACGAGCGTCGGTTCGCCGTCGATCGTTTTCAGCGACAGTTCGCGCGGCAGGGTCGTCGCGCCGCGCCACGGCGCGGTCGGCACGTTCGCCGCGTAATCCCAGTTGCTCATCCACGCGATCGCGACCGGCCGTGAGCCGGGTGCGCCCGAGAAGGTGCCGGCTGCGTAGAAGTCCGCGCCATGGTCGACCCAGCGGAATTGCGCGGGATCGGAGCCGGCGGGGGCGATCCGATCCGGCGTAAACGTGCGGCCGTCGAAGTCGCCGACGAAGTACATCGCGCCGGAGCCGCCGGCGATCGACCACGGATTGACGTTGACGATCATGACCCACCGGATGCGTGCGGGGTTGCCGTCGAGCGGCAGCGGCACGAGGTCGGGCATTTCCCACAGCGCGCCGTCGTGCGGCACGCTCGGCCGCGTGAAGTTGCTCAGAAAATTCCAGTGGATCAGGTCGTCCGAGCGATAGAGCTTCACGACGTGCGCGTCGGCGACCACCGTCGTCATCAGCCAGTAGCCGCCCGGTGCGTACCACGACACTTTCGGATCGCGAAATTGCTTCGATTCCGGATCGAGCGTCAGCACCGGATTGTGTGCGTACGGCTGCCAAGTCGCGCCTTGGTCGACGCTGTACGCGAGCGACTGCGCCTGGATGCCCGGCGCGTGACCGGAGCCCGCCTTGTATACGCTCGTATAAAGCGCGACGAGCGGCGTGTGGCCCGGCTTGCCCAGGCCGGACGTGTTGAGGGTGTCGGCGACGATCGAGCCGGAGAAGATTTCCTCCGTCGCGTTCGCGCGCATCGCGACCGGCTGCTCGCGCCAGTGGACGAGATCGGTGCTCGTCGCGTGGCCCCATGACATGTTGCCCCAGTCGTTGCCAAGTGGATTGTATTGATAGAACAGGTGATAGCGGCCGTTGTCGTAGACGAGCCCGTTCGGGTCATTCATCCAGTTGCGCTGCGGCGTGTAGTGGAGCGCGGGCCGCCATTGCGGCGTGCCGTTTTCAGCCGGCGCCTGGCAAGGTGCGGCGGCGACCTGGGTGCAGGCCACGCAGGCGAGCAGCAACCGGGCGATCCGGATGGAAAAGCGGAAAGACGTCGATATCATGCGGGGTCCCGTGCTCCGCCGTGCAAAGCGGGAAAGGAGGGCGCATGCCGCTTTCAACGGCGGCGTGCGCAATGGATGGAAGGGAAAAAAGGGGAGGCGCGCACGCGACACGCGCGATACGCGCCTCCGTAACCCCGTGCCTTTACCAGCGTTCGTTATTGTTGGTTATCCTGATTTCACTGGCCGTTGCCGCCGTTGTGACCGGCACCGGTCGCGGGCAGGTTCGCCGGAATGTCGCCGTAGCCACCGAGCCCGCTGCGTCCATAAGTGCGATCGACCGCCGTCGACGTTCCGTTGATGTTGACCTTCACCGTCGGCGCGAGCGTGCCGCCGCGGCGCGGGCCGATCGCATCGATGAACGACTCGACGAGCCCGCCCGGCATCACGTAGTGCGAATACGACTGGAATTCGCGCGGGTTCTGGTTCGGATCCTGCGAATACGGCGCGCCGGCCGGCGCGGAGAAGTCGGTCGGGTTGCCGAGCACGAGGCCGCTGCCGCCGTTCAGCGGCAGGAAGTCGCTGCGGATGCCGTTGCCGACGAAGCCGTACACGCCGTCCGGCCCGTCGACGCCGGCCGCCATCGTCGTGCGGTGGCTGATCGTGAACAGGTAGTACTTGCCGTCCTTCAGATAGATCTGCGGGCGCTCGGTCTGGTCGTCGACGCAGTTCGCCGACAGGATCGGCGGCAGGAACTTCCACTCGGTCAATTGCGGGTTCGTCGCGATCGCCAGGCCGACATTGGCCTTTTGATACACTGCGCCCGAATTCATCACCGCGTTGAGATCTTCCCTGTATGGATCGTTCGGCGCGTAGCCGAGATCGGCTTCGGTGCAGGTGCGTGCGCCGCGCGGGCCGCCCGTGTTGCCCTCGAAGACCATGTAGGTCTTGCCCGGGTGCGCGGGATCGGTGAACACGAACGGATCGCGGAACGAGAAGTAGGTGTTCTGCTGGCCGGTCTGGTAGTAGTTGCCGTCCGGTTGCAGCAGCGCCTTGTGATCGTCGAAGCCGCTGAACCACACATGCTTGTCGTCGGCGTGGATGTGACCGTCGGCGCGCGTGATGATCGCCTGCGGCGGCGTGATGTCGGCGCCACCGGGTGCCGAGCGGTTGAACGACGTCGCGGTGTAGTAGAGGTTGACGTTGTCGCCGTGCGTGAGGCGCGCCGAGCCCGACCATTCGGCGTTGTTGGTCATCGGCGCGGTGCCGAACACCTTGGCGCTGGCGCCGTCGGGGAACAGGTGGCCGCCCCAGGTCCAGCCGCCGTTGGCGGGGCGCTGCGACGCGGGGACGCCCGCGCGACGGTAGAAGAAGCCGATGCGCGCATGAACGTGACGGTCGTCGAACGTGTAGCCCGCATGCGGATCGGCGGTGAGCGAGAAGATCACCTCCCAGCCCTTGTAGCTGAGCTGGTTCGCGCGCAGGTCGGCCAGCGGCCAGGTGTCCCACACCCACACGTTCGAGTTGATCAGCGGGAAATCCTGCGGGATGTCCGGCATCGTCAGCGCTTGCGGCAGCGAATTCTTGTCCGCACCGGCGGTGTGCGATTGCGCGGCGATCTGACGGATGTCCGCACGCGTCCAGCGCATCGTGAAGTTGCCTTCGGGATCGTAGGCCTGCTGCGTATGGGGCGTGGGCATGGGCGCGCCCGTGCCGCCGGACTGCGCATGCGCGACGGACGCGAAGGCGGCGAGTGCGCCGCCAGCGAGGAACAGACGTTTGGCCGCGATCGGGCGGAAAAGGGGAAAGTATGTCATCTCGTCGTCGTTTCCTGGAAAGGTGAAAGTGAACGGCTGAGTGGGCATCGATGTCCAAACCGGTTTGGATGCTATTTCAAACCGGTTTGGACGTCAAAAGATAATTATTTGACGGTAATCACTACCGAACGGAAACAATTGCCGACCCGCGGCATGCCGCGCGGCACATGGAGTGCGAGGAACGACGGTGAAGGTGAATCTGAAGGCGCTATCGGACGCGCTCGGGCTGTCGAGGACGACGGTCAGCCGCGCGCTGAACGGTTACGACGACGTCAGCGAGGCGACGCGTGAACGCGTGGCGCGGGCTGCACGGGAAATGGGCTATGTGGCAGATCCGACCGCGCGCCGGCTCGCGACCGGGCGCGCGGACGTGATCGGGATCGTCTATCCGTTCGGCGCGGGCGATCTCGGCGATCCGCGTTTCGGCGAGGTCGTCGCGGGCATCACCGAGCGGCTCGCGGAACGCAATCTCGATTTCATCATTGCGTCGGCGCGGCCGAACGCGGAACTGGACACCTATCGGCGCATCGTCGACGGCAAGCTCGTCGACGGGCTGATCGTTGCGCGCACGCTGGTCGACGATCCGCGCATCGCGTATCTGCAAGCGAGCGCGTTTCCGTACGTGGCCTACGGCCGGACCCGGGTGGCCGAGCCGTATGCGTGGTTCGATTTCGACAACGAGGCCGGCGCGCGGGACGCGGTGCGTCGGCTGACGGCGTTCGGGCATCGGCGCATTGCAATGATCAGCGCGCCGCTGGCACTGAATTTCGCCGCGCAGCGCCGTGCAGGCTATCTGTCGGCACTGCGCGAAGCCGGTATCGAGCCGGATCAGGCGCTGCTCGTCGAGTGTCCGTTTACGCACGACGGCGGGCTGCAGGCGGCGCGGGCGCTGCTCGCGCGCGCCGAGCGGCCGACGGCGGTGCTGGTCGACAACAATATCGCGGGCGGCGGCGCGTTTCGGGAGCTCGTGGACAGCGGGCTGCGCCTGGGCGAGGACATGTCGCTGATCGTCTACGACGGCGTGCCGCCGGACATCGCGCATCCGTATCGCGTGACGGCGGTCGTGCAGCCGACCGGCCACGCGTCGGGGCGCACACTGGCGGAACTGATGCTGCGGCTGCTGGGCGACGGTGTTCGCGAGCAGCGGCTCGAGGCGCCGGCAATCGAGGCAGGCGACACCGACGGTCCGTTGCGCGGCTAGCCGGCGCGGTGCAGGTGAGGGGCGCGAGTGACTGCAGACGCCGGCGGGTCGCGCTTCTCCGAAAAGGCCATGACGACGGCAGGGGCGATTATCCGTTTACTAGACGACCGGTCTAATCCAGGGCTATCATCCGTCCTCATGAATGCGATGACGTCCGCGACGCATGCAACGACGACGCGAAAATGCCATGTGAATGCCATTCCGCGCTGCGATGCTGGCGGTGCAGCGAGACGCCGTCCTTTTATTTCGAATTTTCCTAGACGACTGGTCTAATAGGCGCATGTCGCATTCGGATACGCGGGTCGCACGTTGACGCGTCACAGCTGACTAACCGACAGGCGTGCCGCGTCGGCCGGGTTGCCCGGTCGTGCGGCCCCGTTCCCCATCCATTTTCGAAGGAGTATCCGATCATGAAGATTCTGGTTGTCCTGACCTCGCACGACACGCTCGGCGACACCGGCAAGAAGACCGGCTTCTGGCTCGAGGAACTGGCCGCGCCGTACTACACGTTCAAGGATGCGGGCGTCGAGCTGACGCTCGCGTCGCCGAAGGGCGGCCAGCCGCCGCTCGACCCGAAAAGCAGTGACCCGACGGCCCAGACCGACGCGACGCGCCGCTTCGACGCCGATGCGGCGGCCAAGGCCGAGCTTGCTTCGACGCGCAAGCTGGCCGACGTGTCCGTGGACGACTACGACGCCGTGTTCTACCCGGGCGGCCATGGCCCGCTGTGGGATCTCGCTGAGGATCTGCATTCGATTGGCCTGATCGAGCGCGCGCTGGCGGCCGGCAAGCCGGTCGCGGCCGTGTGCCACGCGCCGGGCGTGCTGCGTCACGTGAAGAACCCGCAGACCGGCGAATCGGTCGTGCGCGGCAAGCGCGCGACGGGCTTCACCAACAGCGAGGAAGCGGCCGTCGAACTGACGGAAGTCGTGCCGTTCCTCGTCGAGGACATGCTGAAGACCAACGGCGCGCAATTCGAGCGCAGCGCCGACTGGGCGCCGCATGTCGTCACCGACGGGCTGCTGATCACGGGGCAGAACCCCGCGTCGTCGGAGCCTGCCGCTGAGGCGCTGCTCGCGCAGCTCGGCCACCGTTGAGCCGATGGCGCCGGCACGGCCGGCGCCGTACCGAATCCGTCGCCGGGCGCAAGCCGCCGGGCGACGGCCAGAATCGTTCCGTCGTGCGCATTGCGCGACGCGTTTCCAGTTGTTTTGCAGAACCAAGCAAAGGAGCCGTGGATGTCTGCCCTGTTCGAACCGTTCAAACTCAAGGATGTCACGCTGCGCAACCGCATCGCGGTGCCGCCGATGTGCCAGTACGTCGCCGAGGACGGCGTCGTCAACGACTGGCATCACGTGCATCTGGCCGGCATTGCGCGCGGCGGCGCGGGCCTCGTGATCGCCGAGGCGACCGCCGTGTCGCCGGAAGGGCGCATCACGCCGGGTTGCGCGGGGCTGTGGACCGATGCGCAGGCCGAGGCGTTCGCGCCGTCGGTCGCGGCGATCAAGGCGGCCGGCGCGGTGCCCGGCATCCAGATCGCACACGCCGGCCGCAAGGCGAGCGCGAACCGTCCGTGGGAAGGCGACGACCATATCGCCGACGGCGATCCGCGCGGCTGGCAGACCATCGCACCGTCGGCCGTACCGTTCGGCGCGCATCTGCCGAAGACGCCACGCGCGATAACGCGCGACGACATCGCACGCGTGCAGGCCGACTTCGTCGCGTCGGCGAAGCGTGCGCGCGACCTGGGCTTCGAATGGCTCGAACTGCACTTCGCGCACGGCTATCTCGGCCAGAGCTTCTTCTCGGTGCATGCGAACCAGCGTGACGACGAATACGGCGGCTCGGCCGAGAATCGCGGCCGTTTCCTCGTCGAGACGCTCGCGGCCGTGCGCAAGGTGTGGCCGGAGCATCTGCCGCTGACCGCGCGCTTCGGCGTGATCGAATACGACGGCCGCGACGAAGAGACGCTCGCCGAATCGATCGCGCTTACGCAGCGGCTGAAGCAGGAAGGGCTCGACATGCTGAGCGTGTCGGTCGGGTTCTCGACGCCCGATGCGCAGATTCCGTGGGGCCCGGCGTTCCTCGCGCCGATCGCCGAGCGCGTGCGCCGCGAGGCCGGGCTGCCGGTGTCGTCCGCCTGGGGGATCGACACGCCGCAACTGGCGAACCGCGTGGTGGCGGAAGAGCAGCTCGATCTCGTGATGGTCGGCCGCGCGCATCTGGCCGATCCGCATTGGCCGTACTACGCGGCCAAGCAGCTCGGCGTCGAGCGCCCGTCGTGGACGCTGCCCGCGCCGTACGCGCACTGGCTCGAGCGCTACCGGACCGCCGACAAGGTGGCCTGAGCGGGCGTGGTACCGGGGCGGCGCGCGCATGACATGCGCCGCCGATCCGGCGCCGATGGATAGAATGGCGGTTCGCGCAGGCCGGTTGCCTGCGCGAGCCGCCATTTTTTTCATTTCGACAGAGGTGCCATGGGCGCACATGTCCCGTCGTCTCACGATCCCGCCGCGCGGCCGCGCGCGCAGCAGGTCGCCCGTGCCGTGCTGTACGCGGCGCTGCTGGTGATCGCGCTGTGGGTGATCCGCGATTTCATTCCCGCCATCGCCTGGGCCTGCGTGATCGCCATCGCGATGTGGCCGATGCTGAAACGCTTCGAATCGCACCGGCTGTTCCGCAACCGCCCGACGCTCATCGCGCTCGTCATCACGGCGGCGATCTCGCTGCTGGTCGTGCTGCCGGTGGCCGTCGCGGCGACCCAGGCGATCGGGCAGGCGCATGACCTGCGCGAGTGGCTGCGCACGATCCAGGACAACGGCATCCCGGTGCCGGACGTGGTCGGCCGGCTGCCTTACGGCGCGGCGCAGATCACCGAATGGTGGCAGGCCAACCTCGGCCATCCGCTGCATGCGGCCAGCGCGATGCACGGCGTCAACAGCGAGAAATTCATCGCGTTCGGCCGGCAGTTCGGCACGAAGCTCGCACACGCGCTGCTCGAATTCGGTTTCATGCTCGTCACGCTGTTCGTGATCCTGCGCGCGGGCCACAAGCTGTCGGGAGCCTTGCTGCAGGGCGCGCGGCGCGCGTTCGGGCACAACGGCGCGGAGCTGATCGAGCGGATGGTCGCGGCCGTGTTCGGCACGGTGACGGGGCTCGTCGTCGTCGGGCTCGGCGAGGGCGCGCTGCTCGGCGTCGCGTATGCGCTGGCCGGCGTCCCGCATGCGGCGCTGCTCGGCCTCGTCACGGCGATCGCGGCGATGCTGCCGTTCTGCGCGCCCGTCGTGTTCTGCGGCGCGGCGCTCTGGCTGTTCGTGCAGGGCGCGACGATGTGGGCCATCGTGGTAGCCGTGCTCGGTTTCGTCGTGGTGTTCGTCGCGGAGCACTTCGTGCGGCCGGTGCTGATCGGCAGCTCGGCGCGGCTGCCGTTCCTGCTCGTGCTGTTCGGCATCCTCGGCGGCGCCGAGACGTTCGGCCTGATCGGGTTGTTCGTCGGCCCCGCGCTGATGACGGTGCTGACGATGCTGTGGGCCGAATGGATTGCATGACGATGCGTGCCGGGGCGGCGGCTTGACGCGGCGGTACGGATGCGCGTTCAAGCGCGCATCGGCCGCCGCGACGGGCGACGATCAGGCTTGTGCCGAAGCATGCAATGCACGGATTGGGATAAAGATCTCTACATTTCTTTTCGATCCGGACCCAAAGGTCGAGTAGCATGGGGCTTTCGATCACGCCGGCACGGCGCAGCAGATTTCACCAAGCATGCGATTGATTCAGATGGCCCGTCCCGCAGCGACGCTGTCCTTGGCCGCCAGTTGCCTGATGTTGCACGGCTGCGCGTGGTTCGACTCGTGGCTGCCATTTTCGTATTCGCGCACGCCGCTCGCGAGGGCCGCGTCGCGGCACGGCGCGACGCGCGCCGATGTCGTCCGCGCCGCCGGTAATCCGCGCAGCGTCTGGATGGTCCGTAACGGCGACGGCGTCTGCTACAACTACTTCATCGAGCACGGCAACGATCACCGCGAGTATTTCGTCGTGTTCGACAGGGCCGGCGTCGTCACGCAATACGGCTTCGATTCCTGCATGAACGCCGACCGCAAGGGCACGCTCCAGCCGGGCAAGGCCGCTTCGCGCTAGCGCGGCGGCCGTGCCCGCCCGCCGTCAGGCGATCGTGTCGACCACGCCGCCGTCCACCCGCAACGCGGCGCCCGTCGTTGCCGAAGCGAGCGGCGAGCACACGTAGACGACCAGGTTCGCGACTTCCTCCGGCGTCGCAGGCCGCTGGATGATCGAGCTCGAGCGATGGTTGCGCACGAAATCCACGGCCACGTCTTCGACGCTGCGGCCGGTTTCGTCGGCCGTTTCCTTCAGCAGCGCCCGCACGCCGTCCGACATCGTCGGCCCCGGCAGCACCGAGTTGACGGTCACGTGGGTGCCGGCCGCGAGCTTCGCGAGCCCGCGTGCGATCGACAGCTGCGCGGTTTTCGTGAAGCCGTAATGAATCATGTCGACCGGGATGTTCAGGCCCGATTCCGACGAAATGAACACGATGCGCCCGGCATTGCGTTCGATCATCCCCTTCAGGTAATGCCGCGCGAGGCGCACGCCGGACATCACGTTGATCTGGAAATAGTGGTCCCATTCGGCGTCGTCGATATCGAAGAACGCCTTCAGGCCGTAGATGCCCGCGTTGTTGACGAGGATGTCGGCCGCGGGCGTGTGCTGCGTGATGCGCGCGACGCCGGCGGCATCGGACAAGTCGGCCGCGATGCCGTCGAAGCCCGCATCGGGGACGGCGGCGCGCAATTGTGCGAGCGCGGACTGCACCGATGCGTCGCTGCGGCCGTTGACGACGACGCGCGCACCGGCGCGCGCGAGCCCTTCGGCAATTGCGAGCCCGATACCGGCGGTGGAGGCGGTGACGACCGCGGTCTTGCCTTTCAGATCGATATGCATGAGCGTGACGGGAGAGGAGGGAACGGGAACCGCCGCGTGCGCTGCGGCGGACGGAATTCAAAGCTTAGGCGAAACGGCGCGATCCGGCGTCGAAGCCGGCGATCTGGCGATCTGGCGATCCGGCGATCTGGCGATCTGGCAATCCGGTTGCGCGGCGCCGCACAGTCTTGTACGGTGGGCGTTCGCCGTCCGAACCGGGAGCCCGCCGCGTGAGCCGTACCGCCAACCGATCCGTCGTACCGTCACCGTTCTGGCGTGATGTCGCGCTGCCGTTCATCGAGGCGCGCACCGTCGACGATGGCCGCGCGATCTGCTACGCGAAGCACACGCACGACACGTTTTCGGTGGGCGCGATCGTCGGTGGCACGAGCACCTACGTGAACGGCGCGACGAACGAGCACGTCGGGCGCGGCGTGCTGGTGATCATCGATCCGGAGCAGGTGCATGCGTGCAATCCGTACGGCCCCGACGCATGGGCGTACCGGATGATCTATGTCGACGTGCCGTGGCTCGCGCGGCTGCAGCATTCGCTGGGCCGCAACCCGAACAGTGATTTTCACGGTTTTTCGCCGAAGTTGACTGAGCGGGGCGACCTGTTCGCGCAATTTGGCGGCTTCTACCGCACGCTCGTCGCGCCCGGCATCGATCCGCTCGGCAAGGAGAGCGCGGCGGTCGAGTTCTTCACGACGCTGCACGGTGCACTCGATCGCGAACTGCCCGGCCCGCGCGCCGGCGACGACAATGCCAGGCTCGCGCGTGCGGCCGACTACATCGCCGCGCATTGCCGTGAGGGCGTCACGCTCGATGCAATCTGCGCGGCGGCCGATCTGTCGCCGTCGTACCTGATCCGCGCGTTCAACGCACGCTACGGGATGACGCCGCATGCATTCCTGATCGATCGCCGCGTGCAATACGGCCGCACGGAGTTGCGCCGCGGCCGGCCGATCGCCGACGTCGCGCTCGACGCGGGCTTTGCCGACCAGGCGCATTTCCAGCGCGCGTTCCGCCGGATTGCGGCGGCGACCCCCGGCCAGTACCGCAGCGCGACGAGCTGAACGGCAGGCGCTACACGTCGAGCAGGAAGAGTGCGCTGCCCGCGAGCAGCAGCGCCATCAGCCGGTTGAACACGCGCATGTGCCGCGCGTTCGCAAGCCGGTGCCGCAGCGACGCGCCCGCATACGACCAGCACGCGATCGACGCGAAACAGATCACCAGATACAGCGCGGCGAACTGCCAGACCTGCGCGCGGTCGCCGTCGGCCGCATAGGCGCCCATCGCGGCCACGCACGCGAGCCACGCTTTCGGATTCAGCCACTGCATCGCCGCGCCGGCCGCCGCCGACGGGCCGGCCACGTCGGGGTCGGCCGACAGCCGGCCGTCATCGAGCGCGAGCCGCAGCGCCATATAAAGCAGGAACGCGATCCCCGACCACTGCGTGGCGGTCGTCAGCACGGGCCAGCGCGCGAGCGCCGCGTGCAGCCCGAGGCCGATCAGCAGGAACAGTGCGACGAAGCCAAGCGTCGCGCCGGCCGCATAGCGCAGGCTCGCGCCGAGGCCGTGCCGTGCGCCGGCACTGAGCGCGACGATGTTGACGGGGCCGGGGGTGATCGACGAGGCGAGCGCGAACGCGGCCATCGAAACCAGCATGCTCATTGAATGTCTCCATGCGAAAGGGCGAAAGTCGCATCGAGACTACGGGAGCCGGACGGGCCCGTATTGAAGAAAACTGCCCTCGGCGGGCGGCCGCGCGGCCGCCGTCAGTGCAATGCGCGCGGCGCGTGCGCCGGCCGCGCATCGCGCGTGTCGGCCGGGCGCAGCGGGCCGCCTGCGCAGGGTTGCGTCGATACCGAAAACCCGAACGTGTTGATGCCGCCCGAGCACGCGACGAATACGCTGCCGCCGTGCATCTCGGCGACGGCCTTGACGATCGACAGCCCGAGCCCGTGGTTCTCCTTGCTGTTCGCGCGGGCTTCCTCGAGGCGGTAGAAGCGTTCGAACACGTGCGAGCGCCGGGCGGGGTCGATCGGCTCGCCGGGGTTCGCGACGGACATTTCGACCAACGTATCGCGGCGCACGATCGTCACGCTGACCGTCGCGCCGGGCGCCGAATGCTGGATCGCGTTGATCAGCAGGTTCGTCATCGCGCGGCGGAACAGCGACGGATCGACGGCCGCGCGTGCGTCGCCGTGCAGCTCGGCGCGCAACTGCGCCTCGTCGAGCGGGATTTCGAGGAAGTCGAGCATGCGCCGCACCTCGTCGGCGAGCGACACGTCCTTCAGGTCGGTCGCACGTTCGCCGCGGTCGCTGCGCGACAGGAACAGCATGTCGTTGATGATCACGCGCAGCCGTTCGAATTCCTCGAGGTTCGACTGCAGCGTCTGTTGCATCCGGTCGACCGTGCGGTCGCGGCTGGTCAGCGCGACCTGGGTCTGGCCGATCAGGATGCTGATCGGCGTGCGCAGTTCGTGCGCGACGTCCGCGTTGAACGCCTCGAGCCGCGCGTAGGTCTGCTGGATGCGGTCGAGCGCGCCGTTGAACGAGGTGGCGAGGTCGCGCAGCTCGGCCGGCAGCGCGTCGGTCTGCAGCCGCTGGCGGCGGTTCGCGAGGCTGATGGCCGAAGCGTCCTGCGACAGCCGGTCGAGCGGCGCGAGCCCGAAGCGGGCCACCGCGCGGCTCAGCAGCAGCGTGATGATCGTCGCGATCGTGATCAGCGCGGCGAGCGTCCAGCCGAAGCGGCGCAGCATTCGCTGCGTGCGCTCGCACGAGCTGGCGACGATCAGGTTCAATGTCGGCCGCTCTCCGTTGCCGGCCACCGTGACGGTCTTCGTCATCACGTCGTAGGTGCTGTCGTTCAGCGCATATTGCTGGAACGCGCCGAACGGCTCGCCGACGGGCACGCCGTTGACGGGCTTGCCGAAGCGGAAGTCCGGATTCGTGCTGTCGACCTGGTAGCGCGTCGAGCCGTCGGGCGGTTCGAGGTCGGCGAGTTTTTCCTGCATGAGACGCCCGCGCATGGCCGTGGTCGCATGCGACACGATCATCTCGGCGACCTTGGCACGCGTGTCGAGCGTCGCGCGCAGCTCGGCGAACAGCTGGCGTTCCATCATCACGAACAGCCCGCAGCCCACCAGCGTGAACACGAGCAGCGACACGATGCCGAACATCGCCGACAGCCGCAGGACGATCGAGCGTTTCATGCGGGCCTCTCGGTATCGCCGTCCTCGCGCGCTTCGAGCACGTAGCCCATGCCTCGGATCGTATGCAGCAGCTTGTCCGTGAACGGGCCGTCGAGTTTCGCGCGCAGGCGCTTGATCGCCGTTTCGACGACGTTCGCGTTGCTGTCGAAGTTCACGTCCCACACGAGTTCGGCGATGGTCGTCTTCGACAGCACTTCGCCGCTGCGCCGCGCGAGCACGCCGAGCAGCTGGAACTCCTGCGCGGTCAGGTCGAGGCGCGTGCCGTCGCGGGTCGCGCGGCGGCCGATCAGGTCGACGCGCAGGTCGCCGATCGAGATCAGCGTCGATTCCTGCACGCGCGCGCGGCGCGTCAGCGCGCGCAGCCGTTCGATCAGTTCGAGGAACGAGAACGGCTTGGTCAGGTAGTCGTCGGCGCCGCCGCGCAGCCCGCGCACGCGGTCGTCGACGCGGTCGCGCGCGGTCAGCATGATGACGGGCGTCTGCTTCTGCGCGCGCAACGCGCGCAGCACGCCGAAGCCGTCCAGCTTCGGCAGCATCACGTCGAGCACGACCACGTCGTAGTCGAATTCGACGGCTTTCCACGCGCCGTCCTCGCCGTCGAGCGCGGTGTCGACGACCCAGCCTTCCTCGGTCAGGCCGCTCTTCAGGTATTCAACGACTTTCGGTTCGTCTTCGACGATCAGGACTTTCATGTTCGAATCCGTTGTCCGGGTAATCCGGTTAAGGGCTCGGGTGCGCCGCCGCCGGCACCGGGGCTGCCGTGGCGACCTCGGCCGGTGCGGGGCCGCCCGCGGCATGGCCATCCCAGCCGCCGCCCAGCGCCTTCGCGAGAAACACGACGAGCGCCGCGCGCTGGCCCTGGATCTGCACGGCCTGCCGCTCGCTCGTCAGCAACTGCTGCTGGGCCGTCAGCACGTCGATGAATGGCGTCAGCCCGCCCGCGTAGCGATCCTGCGCGAGCGACACGAGCTTGCGCGCGTCGTCGACGGCCGCGGAGGCCTGCTGCGCGGCCTCGGCGAGCACCGACAATCCCGTGACCGCATTCTGCACCTCCTGGAACGCGGTGAGTACGGTCTGCCGGTAGCTGGCCTGCGCGGCGACGTAGCCGGCCTGCGCGAAATCGACGCCGGCCTTCAGCTTGCCGCCTTCGAGCAGCGGCTGGCTGAGCGACCCGCCGACCGACCACAGCAATGCCGGCACGGTGAACAGGCCCGCGAAGCGCGTCGCGTCCCAGCCGATATCGGGCGACAGCATGATGCGCGGGAAATACGCGGCGCGCGCGACGCCGATCTGTGCATTCGCGGCGGCCATCGCGCGCTCGGCCGATGCGACGTCCGGGCGCCGCTGCAGCACGTCGCTCGGCAGGCCGGTCGGCAGTGCCGGCGCGTTGATCGGCACGACGCGCGGCGCGATCGAGAAGGCGGGGGCCGGCGTGCCGACCAGTGTCGCGATCGCGGTTTCGACCTGCACGCGTTGCTGGAGCAGCAACTGCGCCTGCGTGCGCGTCGCGTCGAGCTGCGCGCGCTGCTGCAGCAGATCGAGGCCCGACACCGCGCCGAGGTCGTGGCGCGCGCTCACGTAGTCGAGCGCCTTCTGCTGCAGGTCGATCGAGCGCTTGACGACGTCGATCTCGGTATCGAATTCGCGCAGCGCGAAATAGCTCGACGCGAGATCGGCCGTCAGCACCAGGCGTGCGTTCGCGAAATCGTCGCCGGCCTGCTCGGTGGTCGCCTGCGCGGATTCGACGCTGCGCCGCACGCGGCCGAACAGGTCGAGCTCATAGCTGACGGCCGCGCCGACCTGGACGTCGTTCTGCACGGTCGCCGTGCTTTGCGTCGCGTAGTTGGTCTGCGGCCGGTCGGCCGAGATCTTGAAGCGCTGGCCGCTGGCGGTCAGGCCGACGGCCGGGTACTGCGCCGATGCGACCGACGCGAGCGTCGCCTTCGCCTGGTCGTAGCGCGCGGCGACGGCCTTCAGGTTCTGGTTGTTGCGCAGCGCTTCGGCTTCCAGCGCATCGAGCTGCGGATCGCCGAATGCGGTCCACCACGCCGGGTCGAGCGGCGCACGGGCGGGTGCCGCCGGATGCCAGTACGAATCTGCCGGGTCGAGCCGCCACGCGGCCGGCGTGTCGACGTCGGGCCGCTTGTAATCGGGGCCGACCGTGCAGCCGGCGAGGGCAGCCGCGAGCGCAACGGCGGTGGCGGAGACGGCGGCAGGCCGCCGGCGGATGCGCATCGCGATCACGACTTCGCCTCCGCGGCGCCGGAGGCCGGCTTCGCGGCCGGCGCCGAGACGATCACCTGGTCGCCGTTCGCGAGCGCGTCGCTCGGGTTCGTGACGAGGCGGTCGTTCGGCGTGAGCGGGCCGTCGACTTCGAGCGTCTGCCCGATCGTGCGCACGACCGTCACCTGCTTCAGGCGCACCTGGCCGTTCGCGTCGACGGTCGCGACCGTCGGGCCTTCGGCGCGGAACAGCAACGTATTGGCCGGCACCTGCAGGCGGCCGACCGGCGTCATCGGCAGCGTCGCCTGCACGTACGCGCCGGGCAGCAGCCGGCCGTCCGGGTTCGGCAGCGTGATCTCGATCTGCAGCGAGCGCGTCGCGACGTCGATCGCCTCGGACGTGCGCGTGATCGTCCCGTCGAACGTCCGGCCCGGCAGCTCGGCCTGCGCGACGCTCACGTGCTGGCCGACCTTCACCTGCTGCGCGTAAGCCTGCGGCACCTGCACGTAGAGGCGCAGCCGGTCGGCCTGCACGACCGTGAACAGCGAGCGGCCGGCGTTGCCCGAGCTGACGAGATCGCCGACGTCGACGTTGCGCTGCGTGACGATCCCGTCGATCGGCGCGACGATCCGCTGGAAGCCTTTCAGCTCGGTGAGGCGGCGCATGTTTGCGTCGGCCGCGGCGAGGTTTGCGGTGCCCTGGTTGAACGCGCCTTGCCGGTCGTCGAGTTCCTGCTGCGAGACGGCATCGCGCTGGCGCAACTGCTGCGCGCGGTCGAACGACGTCTTCGCGAGCGCGAGTGCGGCTTGCGCCTGCTGGCGCTGCGCGGTGGCCTGCGCGAGTTCCTGGTTCAGTTCGGGCGTGTCGAGTTCGGCGAGAGTCTGCCCCTGCTTCACGTGCGCGCCGATGTCGGCCTGCCAGCGCAGCACGTAGCCGCTCGCGCGGGCGTAGATCGGCGCCTCGACGAAGCCGCGCAGCGTGCCGGGCAGCGTCAGCTTGCCGCCGGTGGCCGCATCGACCGGATGCGCGATCGTCACGTACTGGCGCGTGTTCTGCTCGGCGACCGCGTCGAGCCGGTTACGGTTCAGCACGTTGACGAAGACCGTGCGCGCGGCGCCGGCGGCCAGCAGCACGCCGATCACGACCAGGACGATTTTCCCGCGTCGCGATACCGACGTGCGCGTCGGCAGGTGCATGCCGTGTTCGTCCACCTGGATGCCGACGGAGCTGTGATGTTTCTCTTCCATGAATTCAACCAAATCAACCGGGTAGTGGGACGAAAATCAGTGTCCGGCCTGGCGCGCGCGCCGGCGGGCCAGCCGGGCATGCACGCCGCCGAACACGAGCGGCACGAACAGCAAGGTCGACACGGTCGCGAACAGCAGCCCGCCGATCACCGCGCGGCCGAGCGGTGCGTTCTGCTCGGCGCCTTCGCCGAGACCGAGCGCCATCGGCACCATCCCGATGATCATCGCGAGCGCCGTCATCAGCACCGGCCGGATCCGCGTCGCGCCTGCTTCCAGCGCGGCCGTGAGCGGCGGCGCGCCGGCCTCGAGGCGCTGGCGCGCGAACGACACGACCAGGATGCTGTTCGCGGTCGCGACACCCACCGTCATGATCGCGCCCGTCAGCGCGGGCACGCTCAGGTGCGTGCCGGTGATGAACAGCATCCAGACGATGCCGGCGAGCGCGGCCGGCATCGCGCTGATGATGATCAGCGGGTCGAGCCACGACTGGAAATTGACGACGATCAGCAGGTAGACGAGCACGATCGCCATCGCGACGCCCGCGCCGAGGCCGATGTACGACGTGCGCATCGTCTCGATCTGGCCGCGCATCGTCAGCTCGGTGCCGCGCGGCAGCGTCGCGCGCGCATCCGACACGATGCGGTCGATCTCGCCCGCGACCGCGCCAAGGTCGCGGCCTTCGACGCTCACGTACACGTCGATCGCCGGGCGGATGTTGTAGTGCGTGATCACGGCCGGGTTCGCGGTGCTGCGCACCTGCACGAGGTTGCCGAGCAGTTGCAGCGGCATGCCCGTGCGGCCGCTCGCCGAGATCGGCGTGCCGAGCAGGTCGTCGACCGACGCGATGCTGTATTGCGGGGTCTGGATCTGCAGCGGGTACTGGACACCGGTGCGCGGGTTGATCCAGAACGACGGCGTGGTCTGAGAACTGCCGGACAGCGAGATCAGCATGTTCTGCGCGACGTTCTGCGCGGAGAGGTTGAGCTGCTGCATGCGCGTACGGTCCATGTCGGCCAGCAGGGTCGGCTCGTCGTTGCGTTGCAGCACGTGCACGTCGACGGCGCCGGGGATTTGCCTGATCTTTTTCATCAGGCTGCTCGCGATAGTCATGTTACTCGCGAGATCGTTGCCGAGCACCTGCAGGTCGATCGCGGCCGGTTGGCCGAAGTTGAGGATCTGCGTGATGATGTCCGACGGCTGGAAGAAGAACTCGACGCCCGGGAAGCGCTCGGGCAGCACCGTGCGCAGCGCCTGCACATAGTGCTGGGTCGCGCGGTGGCCGGGCTTCAGCGCGATCAGCAGCTCGCCGTCGAGCGTGCCGATCGTGCCGGCGTTGCTGTACGACAGGTTGATGCCGCTCACCGGCAGGCCGAGGTTGTCGACGATCGCGCCGAGTTCGTCGGGCGGCACGGTTTCGCGGATCACGCGCTCCACCTGGTCGGCGAGGCGCGCGGTTTCCTCGATCCGGTAGCCGGTCGGCGCGCGCATGTGCAGCCGGATGTTGCCGGAATCGGCATTCGGGAAGAAGTCGCGGCCGAGCACGAACACGAGGCCCGTCGACAGCACGCAGAAGCCGAGGAAGCACATCGCGTAGAAGCGGCGGCGCACCAGCAGGATGCTGAGCAGCACGATGTACCACGCGCGCAGCCGCTCGAACGCGTTGTTGAATGCATGGTGGATGCGCGCGAAGCGTGACGTCGCATGATCGGGGCCGGTGCTTGCCTGCTGCGGACGGAACAGCAGCATCGCGAGCGTCGGCACCAGCGTGCGCGACAGCACGTACGACGCGAGCATCGCGAACACGACGGCTTCCGCGAGCGGCACGAACAGGAAGCGCGCGACGCCCGTCAGGAAGAACATCGGCACGAACACGATACAGATGCACAGCGTCGACACGAACGCGGGCACCGCGATCTCGCCGGCGCCTTCGAGGATCGCGTCGTGCAGGTTGGTGCCGAGATGCAGGTGCCGCTCGATGTTCTCGATCGTCACCGTCGCATCGTCCACCAGGATCCCGACCGCGAGCGCGAGCCCGCCGAGCGTCATGATGTTGATGGTCTCGCCGAGCGCGGACAGCGCGATCAGCGACGTGAAGATCGACAGCGGGATCGAGATCGCGATGATCAGCGTGCTGCGCCAGTTGCCGAGGAACAGCAGGATCATCATCGCGGTCAGCACGGCGGCGATCAGCGCCTCGTGGATCACGCCCTGGACGGCTGCGTTGACGAACACCGACTGGTCGAACAGCGGCGTGATCGTGAGCCCTTCCGGTAGTGTCGGGATCACCTTCGGCAGCAGCGTCTTCAGGTCCGACACGACCTTGAGCGTCGACGCGTCGCCGCTTTTCAGGATCGAGATGAGCACGCCGCGCTGGCCGTTCTGGCGCACGACGTTGGTCTGCGGCGCGAAGCCGTCGCGTACCGATGCCACCTCGCGCAGGTAGGTCGTCGCGCCGTTGACGGTCTGGACCGGCAGGTTGTTGATGTCGGCGATGGTGTCGGCCGACGCGTTCGTGTCGATCCGGTATTCGGTCTGGCCCATCTTCGCGGTGCCGGTCGGCAGCACGAGGTTCTGCGCGTTGACCGCGTTGACGATGTCGGCGGGTGTGAGCCCCTTCGCGAGCAGCGCCTGCGGATCGAGGTCGATCGCGACCACGCGAGAGCGGCCGCCGTATGGGAACGGGATCTGCACGCCCGGCACCGTGATCAGCTGCGGGCGCAGGAAGTTGAGCGCGATGTCGGCGAGCGACTGTTCGCTGAGCGTCTTGCTCGACAGCCCGAGCTGGATCACCGGAATGCTCGATGCCGAATAGGTGATCACGAGCGGCGGCGTCGCGCCTTGCGGCATCTGCCGCACGATCGCCTGCGCGGACGAGACCGTCTGCGCGATCGCCGTCTGGACGTTCGCGCCCGGTTGCAGGAACACTTTCACGACCGCGATGCCGGGCAGCGACGTCGATTCGACGTGCTGGATGTTGTTGACGGTCGTCGTCAGGATCCGTTCATGCACGGACGTGATGCGGTTCGTCATCTCGGTCGCGGAGAAGCCGCTGTAATTCCAGATGACGCTGATCACGGGAATGTTGATCGCGGGCAGCACGTCGACCGGCGTGCGCATCAGCGCAAGCGGGGTGGCCAGCACGATCATGATGGCCATCACGATGAACGTGTAGGGGCGCTTGAGCGCGAGATTGACGATCCACATGGAGGCAGCGGGACAGGCGGTGATCAGGCGTGGGTAAATGGAACCCGAATGATAGGCGTCGGCGTGGAACGGGTTACTGTCGCGAAACTGGCGGAATTGTCAGGTTGGGGCGTGGCGGTCGATTGCCGAATCAGCAGAGGAAACGCAGCGCGGCGCGAAGGCCGGCAAACGGCCGTGATACCGGACGGGCAGGCTGCGTCGGCGGCGATTCCGTTCATCGGCGCGTGCTCAGATCTGCTCGATCCCGACGCGCGCGAGCGCACCGAGATCGACGACGTCGATCTGGTTGTACGCGAGCCGCAGCGCGCCGAGCTTCTCGAGCTGCTGCAGCGCCTGGTTGATCCGCTGCCGCGAAACGCCGACGAGCATCCCCAGTTCCTCCTGCGAGATCGACAGCGACGGGCCGGTGTCCGGGTACAGGTCGGGGTTGAAGAGCTGCGCGAGCGCCTGCGCCACGCGCGCATCGACGTCGAGCAGCCGGCTGTTCTGGATCGACGCGATGAATTCGCCCATCCGGTTGTTCAGCTGGTGGATCACGAAGCGCGTGAACGGCAGGCTGGTGTCGAGCAGCGCATGGAACGTGTCGACCGGCACGAACAGCACGGTCGAGCGCTGGATCGCGACGACTTCATACTTGCGCAGTTCGCGCTTGATCACGCTGCCTTCGCCGAACCAGCCGCCCGACGGCACGCCGGAGAACGTGCAGCCGCGCCCCGACGCATTGAAGATCGCGAGCTTCAGCAGCCCGCGGTGCACGCCGATCCAGTATTCCGACGGCGCGAGGCGATGGGCGATCACATCGCCGGCCTCGCACTGCTCGACGCGCGACTGCGCGAGCACGAGCGCCTGGTGCTCGGGTGCGAGCGTGCGGAACCATGCGCACTGGCCGAACAGCGAGGCCAGCGCCGGCAGCGGGCCCGGTTCGGAAAGCGCGTCGGCCGGGTGGGCGGGTGCGTCGGGCGGTGCAGCGAGTGGGTCGTGCATGGATGCGGGTTTGCGAGGATAGGGATAACGCTCGGCGCGTGAAAGGCACTCTGTCGTTTCGATGACAGACGGCTCACAATAGCGCCCGTTAGGCTGTCGGCAATTGAACCACATCAAAACGATCCGGGGTGGATGCGCCCCGGTCGACAGGACACGGGAGACAGGATCATGACGCAGATGTTCGAGGCCGGACTCGGCCGCCGCGACGCGAATTACGTGCCGCTCACCCCGATCGACTTCCTGGTCAGGACGGCCGAAGTCTACGGCGATCGCCTTGCCATCGTGCACGGCGACGTGCGGCGCACCTGGGGCGAGACCTACACGCGCGCGAAGCAACTGGCGAGCGCGCTCGCGCGGCTCGGCGTCGAACGTGGCGACACGGTCGCGGCGATGCTGCCGAACATCCCGGCGATGGTCGAGGCGCACTTCGGCGTGCCGATGTCCGGCGCCGTGCTCAACACGATCAACACGCGGCTCGACGTGGCGACGGTGCTGTTCATGCTGCGTCATGGCGAGGCGAAGGTGCTGATCGTCGACACCGAATATGCGGAGTTCGCACATCGCGCGGCGCTCGAGGTGCCGGGCCTGAAGATCGTCAGCGTGGCCGACGCGATGCCGGCAGACCCTGCGCGCTTCGCGGGTGCGACCGACTACGAGGCGCTCGTTGCGAGCGGCGACGCCGACTACGCGTGGACGCCGCCCGCCGACGAATGGGATGCGATCGCGCTGAACTATACGTCCGGCACGACCGGCGACCCGAAGGGCGTCGTCTACCACCATCGCGGCGCGTATCTCGCGGCGATCAGCAACATCCTCGAATGGGACATGCCGAAGCACGCCGTCTACCTGTGGACGCTGCCGATGTTCCACTGCAACGGCTGGTGCTTCCCGTGGGCCGTCGCGGCGCGCGCGGGCGTGAACGTCTGCCTGCGCAAGTTCGATGCGAAGACGGTGTTCGACCTGATTCGCCGCGAACGCATCACGCATTACTGCGGCGCGCCGATCGTGCAGAGCGCGATCGCGAACGCACCGGCCGAATTCCGCGCGGGCATCGACCACACGGTGCACGCGATGGTCGCGGGCGCGGCGCCCGCGCCGGCCGTGATCGCGAAGATGAAGGAGATCGGCTTCGACCTGCTGCACGTGTACGGGCTGACCGAGGTCTACGGCCCGGCGACCGTGTGCGCGAAGCAGTCGCACTGGGAGGAACTGACCGACGAGGACCGCGCGCGGCTCAATGCGCGCCAGGGCGTGCGCTATCACCTGGAAGCGGGCGCGACGGTGCTCGATCCCGACACGATGGCGCCGGTGCCGGCCGACGGCGAGACGCTCGGCGAGATCATGTTCCGCGGCAACATCTGCATGAAGGGCTACCTGAAGAACCCGAAGGCGACCGACGAGGCGTTCCACGGCGGCTGGTTCCATACCGGGGACCTCGCCGTGCTGATGCCGGACGGCTACATCCGGATCAAGGATCGCAAGAAGGACATCATCATCTCGGGCGGCGAGAACATCTCGAGCATCGAGGTCGAGGATGCGCTGTACCGGCATCCGGCGGTGGCGGTGGCTGCCGTCGTCGCGATGCCCGACCCGAAATGGGGCGAGGTGCCGTGCGCGTTCGTCGAGCTGCGCGAAGGCGCGAGCGCGACCGAGGAGGAAATCGTCGCGCATTGCAAGCAGCTGCTCGCGGGTTTCAAGGTGCCCAAGGCCGTGCGGTTCGGCGAACTGCCGAAGACGTCGACCGGCAAGATCCAGAAATTCCAGCTGCGCAATGCGGTCGGGTCGGACAAGGCGATCGATCTGGCGGGCGACGACAAGAAGTAGGCGATGCGCCGGCTGTCGCCGGCCATCCGTCATCCGTCACGCGTCACGTTCGAGCCGGAACACGCTGACCGCGTCCGCGAGGTGCGCGGCCTGGTCGCGCAGCGCGACGGCCGCGCGTTCGGCATCCGAGATCAGCGACGCGTTCTGCTGCGTCGCGTCGCCGATCTGCGTGACGGCCAGGTTCACCTGCTCGATGCCGGTCGATTGTTCGCGCGACGCGGCGCTGATCTCGCCGATCAGCGTGCGGACCTGGTCGACCCGCGCGACGATGTCGCGCATCGTGCCGCGCGCGGCGTCCGCGATCCGGTAACCCTGTTCGACGGTCGTCGACGATTCGGCGCTCAGCGCGTCGATCTCCTTGACCGCGGCCGCGCTGCGCTGCGCGAGCGCGCGGACCTCGGCCGCGACCACCGCGAAGCCCTTGCCGTGTTCGCCCGCGCGCGCGGCCTCGACGGCCGCGTTCAGCGCCAGGATGTTGGTCTGGAACGCGATGCCTTCGATCGCGCCCGTGATCTCGCCGATCCGGCGCGTCGCGCGGCCGATGTCGTCCATCGTCGCGACCACGCGCTGCACCGCGGCGTCGCCGTTTGTCGCGGCGGCCGACGCGTCGGCGACCAGCGCATTGGCCTGCGCCGCGTGCTCGGCGCTCTGCTGCACGGCGGCGGTGATCTGTTCCATGCTGGCTGCCGTCTGTTCGACGCTGCTCGCCTGCGTCGCGATCCGCGCGGCGATGTCGCCGCTGCCGGCCGCGATGTCGACCGTGCCGCGCGCGATGTCGGCGGAGCTGTTGCGCACCTGCGCGACGATCCGCGCGAGGCCGTCGCCGATCCCGTCGACCGCCTGCACGAGCCGGCCGATCTCGTCGTTGCCCGCATTGCCGCGCGCGGCCGCGCCATCGCGGATGCGTACGCTGAGATCGCCCGCCGCATAGCGCTCGGAGGCCCGTGCCGCCGCATCGAGGGGCCGACTCACGACGCGGCGTACCACGATGACGAACAGCGTCGCGAACGCCGCGACGAGCACCGCGCCGATCATCAGGAAGCGGTTGCGGGTGGCGCGCATGGTGGCGAGCAGTTCATCGTCGAGTGCGATGCCGCCGACGAGCCATTGCCACTGCGGAATCGTCATGAACGACACGAATTTGGCGGTGGGCCCGCCGTCGTGCGCGGCCGGGTCGGTCGACATGTACGCGAGCCGGCCCTGGCCGGCCGCGAGCATCTGCGCGTACGGCGCACGCGCGTCGTCCGCCGGTTGGCCGGCTGCATCCGGATGCACGACGAAGGTGCCGCGCGACGGGCCCTGCGACGCGTCGAGCACGAAGTAGTAGCCGTTGTCGCCGATCTTCAGCGAGCGGATGCCGTCTTCGACGAGCTTGAGCTCGGCGCCGATGTCGAGGCCGACGAACAGCGCGCCGATCACGCGGCCGGTCGCATCGGTCACCGGCTTGTACTGCGTGATGTACGGCCGGCCGAACAGCTTCGCGAGGCCCGTATAGCTGCGCCCGGCGACGAGCGGCGCGTAGGCGGGGCCCGCGCGGTCGAGCTTGGTGCCGACGGCGCGCGCGCCGTCCTGCTTCTTCAGCGACGTCGTGATGCGCACGAAGTCGTCGCCGTCGCGCGCGAAGATCGTCGCGATCGCGCCGCTTTTCTTCAGGAACTGGTCGGGAATCGAATAGTCGAGGTCGAGCGGCTGGCCGCCCGCGAGGAGGGTCGGCGCGGCGACGCCGCCGATGTCGACGGTGCGCGCCGGGTCGAGCGAGAAATCAGGCGGCAGGAAGCTCGCGAACAGCGACATCGAGCGGTTGGCTTCGGCCGACAGCGCCTTGTCGAACAGGTCGACCATCGCGCGGATCGACTGTTCCTTGTCGACGATCCGCATGTGTGCTTCTTCAGCCAGCTGCTGGCCGGCGAAATGAGCGAGCGTCCATGCGAAGACGGTAAACAGCAGGGCGACGAGCGCGCACGCCAGCGCCGCAAGACGCGCGCCGACGCTCACCCGGCCCAATTGGGTCAATCTCATGCAACATCCTGAGTGGGGAGGGAGAGGAGGCGGAACGCACGCGTCACCGCTAGTCGACCGGTTAATACGGCAACTTCGGCGAATTCTTTAGCGGTGCGTCGTCGATGGCGGCGCCGGCAGGCGCGGCTGTCGCGCGGGGGCGCGACGAGAAGGAGGGTGTCAGTGCGTGATGAGCCACGCGACGGCCAGATAACGGCCGACCTTCGCGATCGTCACGATGACGAGAAAGGTCGGCAACGGCTCGCGCAGCACGCCGGCGATCATCGTCAGCGGATCGCCGATCACGGGCGCCCAGCTCAGCAGCAACGACCAGCGGCCATAGCGCGCATACCAGCGCTCGGCGCGTGCGAGCGCGGCCGGCTTGACGGGAAACCAGCGGCGCTCGCGGAAGTGCTCGATGCCGCGCCCGAGCGCCCAGTTGATCACGGAGCCGGCGACGTTGCCGATGCTCGCGACGAGCACCAGCGCCCACACGGGTTCGCGCCCGGCGAGCAGCAGGCCGGCGAGCACGGCTTCGGACTGAAGCGGGAACAGGGTCGCGGCGACCATCGACACGGCGAACAGGCCGCCGTAAGTGAGCAATTCGGACATCGCGCGATTGTACCGGGCGCGCGCCGGCCAACCCGGGGCACAGGGTCACACGTTCATGCGATCAGGCGTTCATGCTGCGTCGGCCGTGCCGAACAGCAGGTGCGAGATCAGCGACTTGTCGACCGGTTCGTCGTTGAGCGTGCTGGCCAGCAGTTCGCCCGCGAGTTGCTGCGGCGAGAACACCATGTCGGGCTTCAGCAGGCGCAGCCGTTCGAGGTTGCGCTGGTGATTCACGAGCGCGACCGTGCGCACCGATGCCGCGATCTCGCGGATCGCGAGGATGATGAAGGCGTTCTCGGCGTCGTCGGAGCGCAGCGCGAGCACTGCACGCGCGGTCGCCGCGCCGGCGCTTTCCAGCACCGAGTGGTCGGTCGCATCGCCGACGATCAGGTCGGTCGACGCCGGATAGTTGTGTTCGACGCCGGCCGGCACGATGACGGTCACCGCGTAGCCGCGCTTGCGCAGCCCGTCGTGCACCGCATGCGCGACGGGTGTCGCGCCGACGATCAGGTAATGATGCTTGCGGATCACGTTCGAAAGGCCTCCCTTGACGATCCGTTTCAGATTGCCGCCGATCACGGGGCCGACGACCGCGCTGATCGACGTCGCGAACACCGTGATGCCGAGCACGATGATCGACGCGGTGAACAGGCGGGCGGTCGGCGCGTGCGGAACGATGTCGCCGTAACCCACGGTCGACATCGACACGATCGAGAAATAGACGGCCGTGGCGAGATCGTGGACGGGCGGCGTGAATTCGTCGCCGAGATACAGCACGCCGAAGGTCGCGTAGATCAGCAGCGACACGATGCTCAGCAACGCGAACAGGCTGCTCGCGGCGACGCTCGCGCGGTCGAAGTGCCGCCAGTAATACAGCAGCGCGACGGCCAGCACGGCCGTGTAGACGAACACGCCGTGGCTGCGATAGCCGCCGAGCACGCTGATCGCGGCGGCCGCGACCAGCAGCAGGATCGACAGCACCCACGCGACGCGGGCGCGCAGCACGATGCCGATGGCCATCGTCGCGAGGCCGGCCGCGACGACCACTTGCGGCAACACGACGAGCCCGGCGTTGTCGACGAGGTTCAGCGCATCGGCGAGCCACGCGTGATGCACGCCGAGCTTTGCATGCTCGACGACGGGGCGCAGCACCATGAGCGCATCGAGCGCGAGGAGGAGGGCGAGATACCAGTGCAGGCCGATCGGCGCGAACAGGCGCCGCAGGCGGGTAGTGAGGGGCTTCATCCAGTCGCCCGGCTGGCCGGGCATGTCCAACGAAACAGCCGCTACCCTAAAGCATTCGGCGATTGCCTGCTTTTTGGAGGGCCATGGCGGCGGCCGCGACGAAGCCGGCCGCCCGGTGGTTCAGTTCCAGCCGACCATGATCGCGCCCATCCCGACGAGCAGCCCGCCCGTCACGCGGTTCATCGCGCGCATCCGTGCAGGCCGCTGCAGTGCGCGGCTCAGCCGGTGCGAGAACAGCGCCATCGACGCGACGCCGCCCGCGAACAGCACCGCGAACGTCGCCGCGAGCAGCAGGTACTGCTGGTTCAGGCTCCAGTCGGCGCTCGGGATGATGAACTGCGGAAAGAACGACGGGAAGAACAGCAGCGTTTTCGGATTGAGGCCCGAGGTTGCGACGCCGCGCCAGAACAGCGCGCGGTGCGAGTCGGTCTCCGGTGTTGCCGGCCCGGTCGTTGCGGCGGGCGCGCCGGCCGGTGCACGGCTGAGCCATTGCTTGCAGCCGAGCCAGACGAGGTAGGCCGCGCCGGCCCAGCGCAGCACGGTCAACGCGCGCTCGTCGAGATGCACGAGCGAATTCAGGCACAGCGCGGTCAGCGCGAGTTGCAGCAGCACGGCGAGCGTGCCGCCCCAGACGCACGGCAGCGCGCGGCGCCAGCCGGCGCGCAGCGCCTGGTTCATCGTGAGGAGGTTGACGGGGCCGGGGGCGTAGACGAGAACGGCGGAAGCCGCGAGAAACGAGAGGTAAAGCCTGAACGACATGACGGGTAGGGCAGGAACAGGAACATGGGCGCCGAAGCCGCGCGGCCGGATAGGCGCGCGGACGGCGGGGAATCGCATGCCTGCTGGCCGGCACCGCAACTCGTGATTGCGGCCATGCGTCCCGGTGCGAAGGGGTTGTCGCGGGGAGCGTGCCGGACAACAGGCATGGGGAAAAATATATCAAGGGGCCGGATTAAAAGGCTTCCGCTTTTCCACACAAACCGACACAAATCCGGAATGTCGTTCAGATAGAATCCCCATTTTCAGTAGAAGATTCTTCCTGCCATGGCCACACGTGAACGCTCGCCGAAAACGCTCGACAGCCAGGACCGCAAAATCCTTGGTGCACTGCAGAAAAATGCGCGTCTGTCGAACGCCGAACTGGCCGAACAGATCGGCATGTCGACCACCGCGTGCTGGAACCGCACGCGGCAGCTCGAGGTGGACGGCTACATCGACGGCTACGTCGCGCTCGTCAACCAGCGGAAGCTGGGCTATGCGGACATCGTGATCCTCGAAGTCACGCTCGATCGTCACGAGGATGACGCGCTCGCCCGCTTCGGCGAGGAACTCGCCGCGCTGCCCGAGGTGCTCGAGGCCTATCTCGTGTCGGGCGAATACGACTACTGGATCAAGGTCGCGGTGGACGGCACCGCCGGCTACGAGCGTTTCCTGCGCGAAAAGCTGTACAAGATTTCGAGCATCCGTCACAGCCGCTCGATGTTCGCGCTGCGCTGCATGAAGGACGTGCCGTCGATTCAGGTGTGAGGGGGTGGGGATGAGCGTGCGGCCGTCGTTGAAGCGACGGCAGCACGGGGCTGCGCGTTTGCGCGGAGAAAACCGGTAATCGGGCGGGGGACAAGGCAAGCGGCGATGTCCCGCACTTGGGCCGGCAAAGCGGATGAATCTTCTGTCCGCGGTGATCCGGCGCATACCCGCATGCCGGCCGGATAACGGCTGCCCGCCCGGGCAACCGTCAGACAAAAACCGCGCCGATGCGGATCGGTGCCGGCATCGGCTTCAAAGCGACTTCAACGTGCTCCCGACGCAGGGAGCGCATTCAACCGGGGCTCCCCGGCCAGTTTCCACGTGACTTGCCTTGCAGGCCGTTGCCCGACGCCGCGGCCTGGTGGCGCGCGTCCGGGCAAGCGGATCAGGCAGGGCATCGTGCGGCCAACCGGCTGGCGGCCGGCCATTCCGCGTTCAGCGCGGCAGGCGTGCGTGCGCTTCAGCGATCACTTCGCAGTTCTCGAGGTGGAGTGCCCACGCTTCTGCAATCAACTCGCCCATACGTGCGAGCCAGCCAGCGGATTCGGTGGAACGGTCGGAAATGTTAGACGTTTGCATGACGAAGCCCCATATAGGTGGCGAGTTAGGGATAACCCTAATCATAGCGAAACGCCTCCGCTTTGTGAAATGCGATTTCGTTATATGAGAATTACTGACAATTTGTGTTGCTGCTTCGCAACATGAATATCGACTGCCTGCGCGTGCCTCACAGGCGTGACGAGGCCGTGCCTGCACGGCCATCGCATGGGATGAGAGAGGGGAATTCGAGTGGCGGGGAGGATGCCGGACGCGGGCGGCGGCTTACCGGCCGATCCACCCGAACCGCCACGACAGCCGCCGCGTCGCGGCGAGCAACGCTTGCGCGAGGTCGCTGTCCGGCCCGCGCGGGAAGCCGCGCGACGAGCCGATGATCGCGATCACGAGCCGGATGCTGCCGGTGTGATCGAACACGGGCGCGGCGACCGTCCCGATGCCCGGCACCGGCGCGTCGAACGCGAAATCGAGTTCGTCCGCGCGGATCGTCGCGAGCCGCGCGCGGAAGGCGTCGTCGGCCGGCGCGGCGGCGTTGCCCGCGAGGCGCACGGGCTCGTCGGCGAGCAGGTCGGCCAGCACGTCGTCGGACATGCCGGCCGCGAAGATTCGTCCGATCGCCGTATTGACGAGCGACATCACCGTGCCGACCTGCAGGCTCACGTGCTGCGGCCGCGCCGATTCCTCGAGGCGGATCACGGTCGGACCGAGCGGCCCGAGCGTCGCGGCCGCGACGCTCATGTCGGTCGCGCCGGCCAGCGCGACGATCTCGGCTTCCGCGTCGCGTGTCGGCGACACGCGCTGCATCG
>NZ_JAAGPO010000125.1:0-30574 GCF_017104825.1 Burkholderia sp. Ac-20345
CGAGGTGACCATCTGCTGATGCGACGGCGAGACACAGCTCAATGATCCTCACTCGCAAATCGGGATCGTCGATTTCCGTGAGCAGCGTCTCGAGCGTTGCTTGATCGAGATGGCCGGAAATAGTGCTGGACGAAGCATGGCCGATCTCCCGGTCTTCACATACCGTCTGGACGATTTGTGCAAACTCGGTCGATTCGATCCCGAACCGGCGTTTGATCTCGAGTTCCTCAAGAAGCAGTTCCTCGCTGAGATCGATGTGGCCGTCTGCGATCAGCACAAGCGCTACGATGCGTGCGGCTGCCTGGGCGCTGTTGCGGGGATAGGTTCTCATTCTGTCGTTCCTTTGCGGGACCATGTCGCGTCGTTGAAGAGTCGACAGTTTCGAAGGTTTGAGTGATCTGAAAAAGCAGACAATTCAATACGGAAACTTCGGAAAAAACGAAGTAAGGTGGTTGGCTTCGAGTTGGGCTTGAGAAGACCTTATGACGAACTTCATGCGGAAACGGGTTGAACCGGTAGTGACAGTATTGGTGGAGGGATAACTGTAGCGGTTTGTGTTAGACGATCTTCACTCATCGATGGCAGTAGGGAAAGGGTCGGACGAAAGGGGGCGGGGCCGGAAGCTAGGTGGGGGCCACGTATCTCCGCCGGATCGCGGGCCTGCTTCGTCCTTTGGGAGGGGCTGACGCGCAACTGTTGAAACACCGGGGGCGCGTTGTTCCATCGGCGGCAGCGCCAAATATGGAATTCATATGGCAGTAGAGAATGCTTGACTCATAGGCTAGTTGCTCCATACTAAACGAACGCGTTCATTTGAGTGGCGCTTGTTCGATGTTCGGGGGCGCATGGTTGGACTTGAAGGGGATTGAGTTGACTCATTTGACCGAAATGTTCTCGGCGGAAGAGGGCGCAGCACAGTCGTGTGCAACGCTGGTGCTCCCTAATGACATACCTGCAATCGCTGCTAGCACGCCCAGCGGGCTGCGTTCTGCCTGTATGCGTCGTCGCGCGAATGCGCCTTTTCCTGCTTTTAGCAATTGGGGTCTTGCCCAGCGTTTTGTCACATGCAGGAGTGATTGCAGCAAACGCGAAACTTGAGGTGTTTGGATGGGGTTTGTGGCTGCTTGGCGCGGGTTTTGTTGCGGTAGGCGGATGGCTCACTGCCATTTCCCGTTGTAGTCGGTTTGCTTCCGATTCCCGTGATGGTATGGGCAATGTCGGGCATGCTTGTCACCCTAGTGTCGGTTCTGCTGCTTGCCACTGTAGCTGCGGCTTGCTTTGCTGGCACACATGCCGAACCCCATACGCCGTCCGTGATCCCGATCATCGCCTTGGTATTCATCTTGAAAAATACGGGACTGAGTCTCGACGCGACAAAATGGGGATGCGGCGCGGTATTGGGTGCATGGAATATCTGAACAACACGTCTCGTCGCTTGAGGGTGCGGCAAGGGAGTGGATCAACTCAGTTCCGACCACGAGTTAGCCATAATGGAGATCAAGGAGTCTCATTAAGTGCTCAAGCATCTCGATGCAATCATGTCAGCCATGATGGTTTCGCAAAGAAGAGCGGCATCCACTTGGCGCTACTGCGGTATTAGATTAACTACGTTATTTGCGGTCTGGCGGTGAGTTAATGTGCGTAAGCGTCGAATTTACACGGATATTTGATTCTCGCGTAGAGATTTGCGATTGCTGGGGCTGGAATCCACGTGGAGGGAGCGGAAGTCTAATCCGATTGGTGCGGTGGAGAATATTATGCGAACCGACAGGTCTCTTGTCGGGGTGTGGGTATATTCTGCTAGGGTCTATGATTTTTCTTGATGAGGGTTTGGTATTTTTGATTATAAACTCGTCAAGAGGAATTTCCGTCGCACATTTTGTTGAGAATTTTGTCATAAAAATGGCATCAATGATTTTTATAATAATTAATTTTGAAATATGGTTGGGAAAATAGATTGCGCAGCCGGGAGTTTAATAGGTTTGCTCGATAAGTTGCCGCAACCGATCGGTGCTATCGAATCACTTGCTCCCTCGATTCAGGCAGATATCTGGATAGGGCTATAGGAGTCTCGCTGCGTAATCGCCTCCTTAGTATTTTGAATTGAACTCCTAAGAAATTTGGTTATGCCTTTTCCTTGAGTGGTGTGTATGGTTTCGCGCAAATGAAATGTTCTGAAGAAAATCGTAGGGCGTGTGTTTTTTTGGGGGCGGGCTTGGTGGGTGATGCTTCAATAATGAGAGGTGCACACATTGAAGCGTGAAGAATATTTCGATGAACGCGGCACTCAGGTAGTGCTGGCGATGTCGTTGAAGCGTTACCCTATCCACTCGCAACAAATGAGGAGGTCGGATCCGGTTTTTTGGGATGGTTGGCTGCGCTCTATAAATTTACTGGGGCTACGGTACCGCAATTTACCTCCGCACAGCGTGCTGAGATTGCCTATTTTTCAGGAAAGCATTGAAGGAGTGTCGTCGACAACAGGCGATGTCGAGATGCTAGTTGAGCACCATATAGCATTCATCGATCAGTCCAAGATTCTGCTCGCAGCTCTCGAGGCGGGGAGGGTGAGTATTGCCCGTATAGCGGATCAATAGTGCGAATGCCAGGCGATTGCGACGTTACTTCGCGTTTGTCCGATACGTGCGTCACACGCGTGTGTGGTGAATGCTGACGGCACGACTTTCTTGTATATGCATCGGCGTTCGCTATCGTGTTGTTTGGATCATTCAATTTGATAATTGGTTGGAGGCACTCTAACCTCGGCCAAGGTAGGACCGTATTGCACCTTAACCTGGAGAACCCATGACTCGCGAAGTCCAATGCCCTTTTCATCACGTTGCAGGCGGTGGCACCACCAACAAGGATTGGTGGCCCAACCAATTGCGCGTGGATCTGCTCAATCAGCATTCGAACAGATCCAATCCGCTGGGTGAAAGCTTCAGCTACGCGAAAGAGTTCAAGAAGCTCGACTATCGTGCATTGAAAGCCGATCTGGTTAAGCTGATGACTGACAGTCAAGACTGGTGGCCGGCGGACTACGGTCATTACGGTCCGCAAATGCTCCGGATGGCGTGGCATGCATCTGGCACATACCGGGCGCTTGACGGACGTGGCGGTGTTGGGCGCGGGCAGCAGCGCTTTGCGCCGTTGAACTCGTGGCCCGACAACGTCAACATTGACAAGACTCGTCGTTTACTGTGGCCGATCAAGCAAAAGTATGGTCAAAAGATTTCGTGGGCTGATCTCTTTGTGCTCGCTGGAAACGTGGCGTTGGAGTCGATGGGCTTTCGTACCTTCGGTTTTGCTGGGGGGCGTGAGGACGTCTGGGAACCGGATCTGGACGTGAACTGGGGCGCGGAGACCACGTGGCTGGGTGATGACAAGCGCTTCCACGGTGACCGCGAGCTCGATCACAACTTGGGCGCAACTCATATGGGGTTGATCTATGTGAATCCAGAAGGCCCAAATGGAAGTGGTGACTATCTGGCAGCGGCCAAGGACATTCGCGCCACGTTCGGTCACATGGGCATGAACGACGAAGAGACTGTCGCTCTAATTGCCGGTGGCCACACCTTCGGCAAAACACACGGCGCCGCGCCTGAGTCACACAAGGGTCCAAATCCCGAAGGCGCGCCGATCGAGGCGCAAGGCTTAGGTTGGATTAGTAGCTATGGGCAAGGCCACGGTAAGGACACTATCTCCAGCGGATTGGAAGTGACCTGGACGAAAACTCCGGCACTCTGGAGCAACAATTTTTTCGAGAATCTGTTTAAGTATGAATGGGAACTGACGAAGTCGCCCGCAGGTGCGAAGCAATGGGTCGCTAAAGACGCGCCAGAAATTGTTCCCGATGCACATGTTCCGGGCAAGTTCCACAAGCCTGCGATGTTGACCACCGATCTGACGCTGCGCTTTGATCCCGAGTTTGGCAAGATTTCCACGCGCTTCTTCGAAGATCCGCAGGCTTTTGCCGACGCGTTTGCGCGCGCTTGGTTCAAACTGACCCATCGGGACATGGGCCCTAAGACACGCTACCTCGGTGCAGAAGTACCGAAGGAAGAACTGATTTGGCAGGACCCTCTTCCTGCCCCCGTGCACGAACCGACTCTCGCGGACATCGTGGATCTGAAAGCCAAGATCGCCGCCTTGGACCTCTCGGTAGGCGATCTGGTATCAATTGCTTGGGCGTCGGCCTCAACCTTCCGAGGAGGTGACAAACGCGGCGGTGCTAACGGTGCTCGCTTGGCGTTGGCGCCGCAGAAGGACTGGGAGGTGAATAGGAGAGCCCTTCAGGTCTTACCCAGGTTGGAAGAGGTCCAAAAAGCGTCGGGTAAGGTATCGCTGTCTGACGTGATCGTATTGGCAGGTTGTGTGGGTGTCGAAAAGGCGGCAAAGGCCGCCGATGTAGAGGTTGACGTTCCGTTCGTTCCTGGCCGTGTCGATGCGCGTCAGGATCAGACCGATGTCGAATCCTTCTCCGTACTCGAACCGTTCGTCGACGGTTTCCGCAACTACAACAACGGGAAAATTGACGCGGCGACCGAGGCACTGCTGATCGACCGCGCTCAGTTGTTGACATTGACAGGGCCCGAGCTAACCGTGTTGGTCGGCGGCCTGCGTGTGCTTGGCGCCAATTTTGATGGTAGCCGATATGGAGTTTTCACAGATAAAGTTGGTGTTCTTAGCAACGATTTCTTCGTCAATCTGCTGGATATGACTAATGTGTGGGCGCCAGTGGACAACGGGATCGAACTATTTGAAAGCACCGATCGAAAAACCGGGGAGGTAAAGTATATCGGTACCCGCAACGACCTGATTTTTGGCTCCCACTCGGTACTCCGCGCCTATGCTGAAGTCTATGCAAGCCCTGACAGCAAGGAGAGGTTCGTCGTGGACTTCGTCGCTGCTTGGACCAAGGTGATGCACCTCGATCGTTTCGACCTTGCTGAATAGAGATGTGCGTTATATAAACTATCTGTGGAGTTCACGCATGGTCGCTACGGCAACTCAATGCTGAGATGCTAGCACTCTTGGTACATCGTTGAAGTCCTACTGTAAGAAGAGCATGGTAAGTCAGGTCCACCGGAAGGTGAGGCCTGACTCTTAATTTCTCGGTTTTATACCCAATAAATGGCTCGCAAATTCTTTGCGGATTTCGTCGTGATTCAAGGGTAGGTAACGGGATCGACACCCTGTCCCAGGTCACGATAATTTTCCAGAATGGAAGTGTTATCGGTCGCTAGAACCGGAAGGCACGTCTTCGGATAAATTCGATAGTTGGTACCGATTTGACCCAGATAAGTATTCCGGACTCGCGAGCAATCGTGCGTGGGAGGACTCGGATGTGCAAGCTCTTGCGTCGTGAGCACGGGTTGGTGTTCTTCGCAAAAGCTCTGAGTAACCGTCTAGAGAGTCAATTGGAATGAAGTGAACTGTCACAAAGCGTTCTGGTTTTGGCCGTTGCATTGAGCATGGTCAGGCGCTTGCGCACGCAGGCAACCAGCGCTGACCTTACACCGCCGAGTACACCACTTGTAAGCGGGTGATCTCGCCGCTTTTCGGGTGATGCAATCGTCGGAATTGCCCCGGCGCCAGTTGCCCAAGGCGCTTTGCGGACGGACAGTGTTGTAGTCCGTTCGCCACGTTTCAATTCGTTTGCGTGCATCGTCGAGACAGACGAACGCATGCGGATTCAGACATTCTTCGCGCATTTTAACCTCGGACTCTAACTGCAGTCCGGACTAAAACCGGGGGGGCAGGTCACGGGGAGCTAACTTCGACGTGAACAGGGCGGATTTTCCTGTATTTTTTTGCCTCGCTATCTTAGAGTGTGTCACCGATGTTCAACATTCTTCGGATCGAACTCAAGCGTTGCAGTCGGAGCAGGTGGTTGGGGTGCCGACGACAGAGGTGAATGATGCGTTTTCGACTGTTGCTAGATGCAGTCTCGGGTATCGCAAAGATTGAACTTCGATGTATGCGAGACAATGTACGCCGTGTAAACAACTTTTAGGGAAAGGAGGGAAGATCGATAGTCTCGTGCAGAGTGTCGGAAAAGCATGTTCTAGAGAGAAAGCGGTGTGATCATCCACTCCATGTCTGCCGGGTTTCTGATCGGTGACGACTCGAGTTTGCCTCGGACAACTCGTGTGAAGTGTAGAGGATTTCATTTGCAGAAAAAATTGAAACGTTGGATGACACAATTGATGTTTATAGTGCGTCCCTGCACTTCATTTTGTCCGGGGTTTCGGAATTTTCGCCTAACGGCCCAGTGGCTAATATTGGTGTTTCTCGGCATGGCGTGTAGAGTTGCCGACGCCGCGTTAGAGGACTGGCGCTTTGAACTTGGTGTCGCCTCCGACAAGGTTTCGCGTGGTCTCGATCTCAGCAATCGACGTCCATCACTTCAAGCTGCGGCGAGTTGGTATCCGGGCAATGGACTTTTTGCCGGTGCCTCGGTTTCCGCATTTCCGCGTACTGGACTCTCGTCATCCATCGGAACCGCGGTCGACGTCGATGCAGGTTATGTTTGGCGGCTTGATAGCAAATGGCAAGCACAGGTAGCAGTGGCGAATCATCAATTGACCGGCTCATCTTTTTCGCAAAGCATGACCTATCGTGAACTTGCCGCGACGGTCCGATGGCAAGACGCCATATTTGCAACGGTTTCGGTCTCGCCGGATACCCCGACAGGGCGTTTTCGGGGGCTGCACTTTGTCGCCTGCGATCTCGTTGCACGGCTACCGCTAGCTCATGGTGTCACCGCGACGGCTGGTATCGGGTACTACGACCTGCATACGTCAGACAGCCCAGGCTCCGGTTACGGAAACGTGGGACTGTCTTACCAATATCGCGCAGTGCAACTTGAGATCCTATATATCGGCACGATCGGGAGAAGTAAGTCGCTTGTCCAGGGCGCACTTGATAACCATTGGATCTTTCAGACGATCTGGCATTTCTGACCTTACGGCGCATTGGCGGTCCGCGTGCGGCCGGGCGGACCTGGTTGTCTGGCCCGACCGCAGGAGCGTCAGGCTCGTGCCTGTTCCGAGCGAGGGCTACTGATCGACGTCGAGCCGGCCGTATATTCCGTTCAAACCGCGATTCGGTCCGGCTGCGAAGAACAGCGTATTGGTCGGCTGCGCGTTCAGTCCGTTGCCGAAGCCAATGCCCCACAGACCCGGGATCGTGATCGGTGCTCCGTTTTTCTGTGTGAGCGTGCCGGCTTCTGCGCCGCTTTGCGGGTCGTACGCGTGGATGGTGCCGTCTCCGAAGTTGCCAATAAGTAGCTTGTTGCTGAGCGGCCCGAAGCCGACCGGAGCGGGGGCGATACCCCACGGTGCGTTAAGATTCCCGCCTGTGATGAGGCGCTTCTTAAACGTACCGCCGCTGTCGTAGACGTCGATTAGCCCTTGGCCAACTGCATGCACGGCGTTCCTGGCACTACTGTCCTGTTTTGCATAAGCGACGAAGATATCGCTGCCGACCGCTTGGATACCGAACGGCGCGAAGCCTGCGGGCAACGACGGGTCGACGAAGCGGCCGATCGTGGAGATCTTCTGAAACGAATTGTCAAACACATCGATCTTATTGTTGTGGAAGTCCGCGGCGTAGAGACGGTTTGCACCATTGTCGCTGCCAATTGCGAGCCCAGTATATTGGGCTCCGCCGGTAGCATCATCGTACACGGTGACTGCGGATGTCAGGTTTACCGATGGTGACCAAGCGGCGATCGTGCCGGCGAGCGTCGCGAAGATGAACGCGCTGGACCCGGATGTTCCGTTCTGGGTCAGCTCGAAATTGCTCGCGCCGCTGAAAACGATGCCAGTTGGTCCGGCTGGACCGTTCACGCCGGCTGGAATAGACACGACCAACTGCTGCGGCGTGCCGTCGCCATCGTAGAGCGTTGATTTCTGCGAACCCGCATCTGCGACCCACACGAAGCCCTGCGGATTGAATGCGATGCCCCAGCCGTTCTTCAGGTTCGCGTCGGTATGCGACGAGGCAACGCCGCCGTCCGACACGACGACGGTCTGCTTGTAGCCGACCCTCTGTTGAACGGAATCATCGTCGCCGCCGCAACCGGCAAGGATCGCGGCGATCGTCGCAGAAAGCACCACCTTCGGCAAGGTCGAGCGAAGAAGAAACATAGATTTGACTCATTGGGAATGGTTAATGAGTCCGTGTGTACCGGAAGTCGTTCGAAAAGTTGCAGCAGTATCGCGTGAAATCGTTAGGGGAAGATAGAAGTTTGGATATCGTCGCAACAGGTTCGCGTGGAACGCGCACTCACATCGGCTATCGTTATGAACGTTGCTTTTGCGGCAATCGGAATATACCGGATGAAACGCTTCCTTCTTTTCGTTCTTTCTATCTGCGCCATCGGCTTGCTGGCGAACTGCACACTTGTCGAGCGCGAGCCTGATCCTGTCGTTGCCGCTCGTCAGATGCGAACCCACCCCGAGCGCATGATTGTGCTGGCCGTCGAGAACCCTACGGAATCGATTACGTTGAGAGCAGGTTCGACAATGGGGGGCTATGTTGCTCACGGCGGTTACTCGGCGGGCGGCAGTGCCCGCGCGATGCTCACGGCGATCACTGCACAATATGAACTGCGAAATTTAACGACCTGGCCGATTCCGGCGCTTAACATACACTGCGCTGTACTCGAGATCATGGATGGCACGCCACGCGAAATGATGATGGCCAAGCTTTCCGATGATCCGCGGGTGCGTCTCGTTGAGCCTTTGCAGATGTTCGAGGGGCTGGCGGAGCCGTATCAGGCGTCTCGCGTAGCGGATTTGCAAAGAGCGCCGCGCGAAATCGGCGCGGATGCCGTGCACCGTACTACACTTGGTGATACCGTGCGCATCGCTCTAATCGATACGGGCGTGGACACGGAGCACCGGGATTTGCGTGGTCGCATTGTTACTACGCGGAATTTCGTCGACGATGACTGGCAACAATTCAACCGTGACATCCACGGTACCGAGGTTGCTGGGATCATCGCAGCGAACGGCACGGGCGACGCATCTGGTGACGTTGTCGGCATTGCGCCGCGTGCGAAGCTAATCGTGTTCAAAGCCTGCTGGCAGCAACGTGGTCTCGGCGCGGTATGCAATTCACTGACGCTCGCGAAGGCGCTTCAGGGTGCTATTGACGCTCGCGCACAGATCATCAATCTGAGTCTGGGTGGTCCCCCTGACCCACTGCTGAGCGCACTCATTAGGGTCGCGCTAAAACTTGGTATCGTCGTCGTTGGCGCGGTGATGCCAAATGGGGACTTGAAGAGTTTTCCGGTCGGTGTTTCCGGTGTGATCGCAGTTGACGTAGCTAAGGCAGGAAACGAGGTCCCCGCCAAATTGATGTCGTCGGTTCTGTACGCGCCGGGTCGCGATGTGCTTACACTCACGCCCGGTAGCCATTACGATTTTGTTTCGGGGTCATCGTTTGCGGCAGCTCACGTGACAGGTACCGTAGCGTTGCTTGTTGGTTTTGCGCAAAATCTCGATACCGCAGTCCTCCGTAGTCTGCTCGAAGACACGAGTGGCCCAAGTCGTAATTATGCCCGTGTGATCAATGCGTGTCGGGCGATCGCGGCACTCGACGGCGGTTGCAACAATACGGATCTTTAATTTATCGTGTCAGGGGCCGTTGCTAACGGCGATAATCGGCTCGACAAAACGCACGTCGCTCGCCGCACGCAGCGCCCCGATTTGACGGTTGACGTCTACTTTTCCGCCCCTCTCGCTAACCGCTGGAGATGTGGGTCCCAGCGAGTAGACGCCGTTTTCTCCCGGTCCCGCTAGAATCTGCAAGCCGAGCGGGACCAATAGCGCCTGCAGGCGACCGATTGGCATGGCGGCATCGACGACAAGCCTGATCGTTGCCCGCTCCTGTGCTCCTTCGCGCTGCGATAGTGTGCGGTAGGTCGCCGATCGGCTGTCGTTCATCTGGGCGCCAAATATCGCAAGGCTACCTGTTTCGAGCACGAGAAGCGCAGCCAACCCATAGCAGAGCGCCGCGAGACGGGAGCGGGGTACTGCTCGCGGTGCGTCGAGGCGTCGCGAGAGATCGGCAAGTCCCACGTCGACGTTGGGGCCGGCTGCGTCGGCACCTGCGTTCAGCGCGGCGTGGAGCCGCTTCTGGTACGCGAGTTCCTCGCGGCAAGCGCCGCAATGCCGCAGATGTTCGTCAACCTGCGCGCGCGCACTCACCGAAGCCGTTCCGTTCACCACCCAAGGCAGTAACTCCCATGCGTGCAGATGGGTAAGATCTTTATGGGCCGAATGATCCATTATTAATTCTCTTTGGGGTTGCAAGTTCGGGCATTAGATTGCGGAGTTTCACACGTGCGTGGAACATTCGGGATTTGACGGAACTGACCGGCACCAACGTGATATCTGCAATCTCCTCGAGCGAATGCCCCATCACGTAGGCTAATTCCATCACGAGCCGTTGTTCCGGTGTGAGCTTGCCGAGACCTTTCGCGAGCCAGTCCGCAGTTTCATAGTCCGTGAACGGTTCCACAGCGGCGCCCTCGTCTCCATCTGGCAATGGCTCATGCGACAGACCGCCTTGTCGCAGCGCTTTCAGCGTAACACGATAGGCAATGCCCATCAGCCATGTCGAGACGCGCGATTCACCGCGGAACTCTGACGCCTTTTGCCAGACGATCATGAACGAATCGTTGACGATCTCCTCAATCGTTGCCTCGCTACGTGTGAAGCGTCCCAAGAAGCGTACGAGCCTGCGGTGATAATTGCGATACAGGTGGGTAAGTGCTACGCGGTCCCTCTGGACAATTCGCACGAGCAAGGCGCGATCCTCCTCGTCCGGTCGCGATCCATGGGGGCGAGGGGCAGTCTGAGTCATCGCGGTCGGGGGGGGCATGGTCGGGGCGATCGAGTCATATGCCAAAGGTGCTTACGCGATGAGCGGAATGCCTGTTTGCCTGCCAATCCGCTTCGCCAGCAGTGGTCGTACCACGAGCAACGCGGTGGTCACTGCGCATCCGAGTGCAAGCATGTAGAGAGCGATGAAGCCCGAATACCCGAGTAATGGCGCAACGGCTTTAGCAATGCCCAGGAAAGCGGAAAAAAGCCACGTCGTGCTGCTGATCGCTCCGAGTATGGCCGGTAGATAGGCCGCTTGGTTAGGATTATTCTGGACTTTTTCCAAGCGCGGAAACGCAAGCCAATGTAAAGCCATGCCGTTCAAAGTGAGTAACGAAACGATCGTCAGTTTTGCGAGCAACTTGGGCGCCTTGGTGATCATGACCAGGTCGAATTTCGTATCGAGCCAGATGATGGCGGTGCCTGTGATCCAGAGAACCGCCAGCGCCATTGTTACACCGGTTGCAGCCCGGCGCAGCAGCGAGGTGTCCACGCGGCCGCGCCCGAAGACCGCGTAGTCAGCCATCACGGACGCAGCCGCGGCGGAGCCGAACGCAAGCAGATGAAAAAGAATGAATACCATTCGTACGATGGCGACAGGGTCGACGTGTGGCATTTCGCTAGACCTCGAAAGTCTACAGGTTGGCAAGATCGGGGTGTTGTGCCCGTAAGTGATGCGTCGCGATCAGAAGGTTGCATGGCAAGCGAAATATTCGTTACGATTTAGGCTGGGGGGATGGTGCGTTGTGGTCCATGAGTTGGCGAAGTGCCCCATCAAAGACGACGCCTGCCGACGGGCCCGGTGCGTTTCTGGGTACCCCAATTCTTCCGGGTAATCAGGTGTAGCTGTCCGAGTGTCGGGTCTGTATGCCGCAACAGTTGAAAACTGAATAGTCCAATGAGGGGCGCGAGGATTGCCAGCGACAGATGCTTGCCTTGGCAGTCCCCAGTTCAACCGCAATTACAGATGAAATGCTAAGCAAGCAACGACTTTGTCGCAATGATGCCAGGCTCCGGCAAGATGACAGAAAATTGGCCAGTGAAGAGAAATGTCGACAGCGATGCGAACACGGCGAGACCGTAGGCGGGCTGGAGCATATCGATGGCTTTAAGCGGTATCTTGAGCAGTCCAAGCGATCCGCGGTGGTGATTGCCCGAGATGTCGTCCAGTATTGTGTCTGCGGGAAGCGGGCGAACTAGCGGTGCCGCTGGGGTAGAAACGTGTGCGGATATCCTGGCGTTTTCGTTTGCGCCCGCGCAGTGTCGATCACGCGAATCCGCCAAGTTTTTTCTGGGCGCATTCAACCGGTCGTCGCAACACTAGATTGTTGAACAGATTTTAGATGCTCGTTCAGAGCTTCTGCCGGCGTCTTCCAACCAATCGCCTTCCGAGGCCTGGTGTTCAGTATATGGGCAACGGTTTGGATCTCTCGTGCGCTCCATCGGGATAGGTCAGTGCCCTTTGGAAAGTATTGTCGCAATAGGCCGTTCGTGTTCTCGTTCGTTCCACACTGCCATGGACTGTACGGATCGGCGAAGAATACTTTTACGCCGGATTCGATAGTGAAACGGGCATGATCGGACAGATCCTTGCCACGGTCCCAGGTCAATGATCGCCACAACTGGGCTGGCATATCTGTCACCGTCTTCTTGAGCGGATTGGCCATCGTGACAGTTCCGTAACCGGCCAGCGCTGGACCGTTCTTCGTTCGGGGAGTCAAGGCGTAACCTTTCTCCCGAGGTAAATATACGTGCATGGTGAAACGGGTTGATCTCTCCACCAGCGTGCCAATAGTAGATCGATTTAAGCCGATGAGCAGGTCTCCTTCTCAATGGCCTGGCACTGCACGATCTTGCGCCTCTGCGGGGCGGCTGGAGATCATCACATCCTCGTTGTCGTGTGTCCATGCCTTGGCTTGCACCCTGGCCCTTGGCACGCACAACGCGCGCCCGGTGCGCAGGCAACCGACTAGCTCGCGCTTGAGTGCCCCACGTCCTTGAATGTGAAGAGCCTGGCAACTGGCTTCGTGAGAAATGCGCATGGATTCATCATCGGGGAGTTCGATCCGTTGGCGGTTGGCGATCTGTTCCGGGGGCCAACCATTGACCCACTTTCGGTCTCCGCGATGCGGTTTATTCCGCCCCTTGAACGGTGCCTGCTGGGGGGCGGCAATCTCACGGCCATCTGCGCACACACCTTGTCCTCCAAGCGTTCCTGCACATAGCTATGCAGTCGCCGGTTGACCACCAGTTTCGCTGGTTTGGGTCGCTTGGCAAAGTGCTCCACCTTCCATTGCGCGACCGATGCACGATACTCGAGGTGGCCACCACGAGTCGATGCGTTACGCGCAAGCTCGCGCGAAACAGTTGATGGGCTACGTCCGATGCGGCGAGCAATCTCGCGCACCCCTATGTTTTGGGCCGAGAGCAAACCGATCTCTTCACGCTCGGCGGACGACAAGTATCTATCAGATATGGGGTTTGACATGAAAAGTGGCATACCGCCACGATAGCGGAACCAGCGCGAGCCCACCGCGGAGGACATGCCAACCGTTTCCACGGCCCTCTCACTCGTAAGGCCGGTGGCGATTTGATTCCAAAATCGACGCTCGATCTCATGCTGAAGCGACGGCACACCGGGCGAGTGCATCGCTCGTCGCCCGGTTATCTGATACCCCCATTCTGCAATTCCATGCAACACCTCCTCGATTAAAGGTGTTGCGACGACCGGTTGAATGCGCCCAATATGTCAGCATTCGGTTTGGCGAACGCAGGTATGGAGCCGTCCGTCGGAAGCGAGGGTAATGCGTTGGCTGAAGCGATCGGAGGCCTGTAGAAGACGAAACTGATTCATTGACGCACCCCGTGGAAAACGAGGGAATCTATCGAACTGGCGATGCTGGAATGGATAGCAGCCTGGCACAACCATCGTCGGCTGATGGATCCCTCTTGGCCATCTCTTGTTCGCGGAGGCTAAGGCAAACTACGGTAGACAAGTCAGAAATGCCACTGATGTCCCGGCATTAACTTAATGTAGCAGCCCCCTGAAACACCTACAAGGACCTTCGAGTTCGTGCAATGTCGTTCTGACATCTCTGCATTGCGGCACGATGGCGACGAGATGGACTGCGCACCTACAATCGGCCTGCGAGCGCGCTCGGCTCGGGCCAGAATACTAACCGCTCAGCAGGGCTCCATCCGGACAGCGGCATTGCGCTGTGCATGCCGAGCGTTTCATCGAGCTGTCCTGCTGCCGGTCCAACCTGTCGTCGATTCGTCCGTTGCAATCTGTCAGAGAAAGGCGCTGCTGTTGCTGCTTACTGTTCTTGCGGTTGCATAGGAGTAAAGCATGCCGGCACGTGGTCGGGCCTGAACGACTCGTCTCGCGTCAGTAGGGCCCAGATAATGCGTGCGTGTTTGTTGGCGAGGGCCACGAGGGCTTTTTGCCAACCGAGCCTGCCCTGAACTTCCTGGAGCCATCGGGATAAGCGGTCGGTGCGTCGACCCGCCGTCATAAGTGCACTTCGAGCTCCAAGCACAAGCAGCATACGAAGATAGGAATCCCCGCGCTTTGTAATGCTGCCAAGTTGAGATTTCCCGCCAGAGCTGTTTTGCCGGGGCGTGAGACCTAGCCATGCCGCGAACTGGCGGCCATTCTTGAACTCGCGTGCGTTTCCGACAGCGGCGACTAGCGCGCTCGCCGTGATCGGACCGACGCCAGGTAGCGCCATAATGCGGGAGGCTCGGTCATCCTGTTTTGCATGCTGCTCGATCTGCCGATCCACTTCCCGCATCCGCTCATCGAGAACTTTGAGATGCTCCCACGCTGCATAGAGAGCACCGCGGGCAATACCGGGCAACTCATTGTTGGCGTCTTCCAATATTTCGGGAATACGCCGCAAGGCCTCGATTCGTTGAGGTATCGTGACCCCGAATTCCGCAAGCAGGCCACGCAGCCGATTGATGAGAGCAGTGCGCTCTTCTAGCCAACCCTGACGCATGCGATGAAGCGTGGCAATGCCTTGTTGCTCTACCGTTTTGACCTGAACGAAACGCATCGTGGGCCGTGCGGCAGCCTCACAAATCGCTTCAGCGTCCGCAGCATCATTCTTGCAACACGCTCCGCCCTTGCGGTATGGGGCAACAAACTGAGGCGAGATCAGTTTTACCCTGTGGCCCATTCGCGCAAGTTTGCGTGCCCAGTGATGGGCAGATGCGCAGGCCTCCATCGCGACATCGCAGGGCTGCAGGCGTGACATGAATTCGGCAAATCGCTCTGCGGGGATCGAGCGCCGCAAGATCACGTGCTCTTGTCGATCGACGCAGTGCAACTGAATAACACGCTTTGCTAGATCCACACCCATTCTGGATACGGCTTCCATATCTGACCTCCTCATCGGATCGTCAACGACTCGCGTCATTGTGCTCTTGCCGTCGCGAAGGTCCTTGGCATTCGGACACAGTCACCCACTTACAATAACGGGTAGGCATAAGACTGTGTTTTTGACTAACACCGGGCCGGAAGTGATGGAAGTGTTGACGGGCCCGGAACGCCGGCGGCGCTGGACTGCGGAGCAGAAGCTGGCGATGGTTCGCGAGAGTTTCGAGCCGGGGAAATCGGTTTCGATGGTCGCGCGCCAGCACGGCGTGAATCCGAACCAACTGTTCCACTGGCGCCAGCTGTACCAGGATGCGAGCCTGTCAGCGGTAAAAGCTGGCGGGGAGGTGGTTCCGGCCTCGGAACTGGCCGACGCGCTCAAGCAGATTCGAGAGCTGCAACGGATGCTCGGCAAGAAGACCATCGAGAACGAGTTTCTCCGCGAAGCAGTCGAGTACGGCCGGGCAAAAAAAGGATAGCGCACTCGCCCTCGCTGCCGGAGGAATGAAATGAACGTCTCCCACCCTCGCGATCCACGAGCGTGGGAGTCCTGGAAGGTGGATCCTCGCGGGCCGACGGCATCAGAGTGCCCAAAGAGGAAGATCATTGAGGTCTTCACAGGCAAACCGGAGGATCCTCATGAAGCTTACGCCAGTTGGGATTGACATCGCAAAGTCTCTGTTTCAGGTCCACCACGTGGATGTAGAAACGGGTGAGATTGTGAATAAGTCAATCAAGCGCGCCGGATTCCTCGAGTATTTTGCAAACCGGGCGCCATGTCTGATCGGCATGGAGGCATGTGGCGGCTCACAGCACTGGGCACGCGAGCTGGAGAAGATGGGGCATCAAGTTAAGTTGATGCCGGCGCGCTTCGTCAAGGCGTTCAATATCGGCAACAAGAACGACGCAGCGGATGCGAGAGCAATTTGGCTTGCAGTGCAGCAGCCATGCAAAGCCGTCGCGGTAAAGACTGAGGATCAACAAGCTGTACTGGCCATGCACCGAACGCGCCAGCAATTGGTGAAGATTCGGACCATGCAGATCAACGCGCTGCGCGGCTTGCTGGCCGAATACGGCGAAGTGATGGGCACGAGCCGAGCAGCGCTCGATAAAGGGATGTCTGGAGTGCTGGAGCGTCTCGCTGAGCGCCTCCCGGCGATGCTGATCGACACGCTACGCGAGCAGTGGAATGGTCTGACGAAGCTGGACGAACAGATCGCGACAATTGAGAGGCGGCTGAGAACATGGATGAAGCAAGATCAGGCCTGCGCGACTATCGCTGCAATACCGGGAATCGGATTGCTCACGTCCACCGCGGCGGTGGCAACGATGGGAAACGCGAAGGCGTTCAGATCTGGGCGGGAATTCGCGGCATACATTGGTTTGGTCCCGAAGCAGTCGGGGTCAGGTGGCAAGGTCAATCTGCAGGGCATCAGCAAGCGCGGCGACACGTACCTGCGCACGTTGCTAATTCACGGTGCGCGCAGTGTGTTGGCAAACGCCAAAGATCCAGGCCCATGGATTGAGCAAATCAGAAAGCGTCGACCACCGAATGTGGTGATCGTTGCGCTGGCCAACAAGATGGCACGAACGATTTGGGCCGTTCTTGCACACGAAAAGCAGTACGAGAAGACCTACGTTAGTTCGAAGCCGGCATGACTGGCTTCGCCGCGTAGAAGATCAACGTTTTGCAGGGGGAACTGTCGAAAGGTTGCGCAGGCGTTTTGCGTGTGATGACGAACCAGGTAAGACCGTGACTCGCCAAGCCTGAACTGGTCGTAGAGTCTCGAACTCGTCGGAGGAATGAGGCACGAGTCAGCGGATTTCATCGGGGCCCGCAGCGGGAGTACCGGCTGCAAGAAGGCCGGATATAGAGCTGCAACCCATCCTGTCCGTCAACACACAAGAAAACCTGCACAAACGGGAGACGTTCATATAGACGACCAGTGAAACTGGTTTGTGAAGTTCTCGGCGTGTCGCGCTCGAACGTATCGGCACGACTGTCGCGTCCGGCGACGTGGCGCGATGGTCGTCAATCGAGGCAGCCCGACGATGCGAGCGTAGTCGAGGAAATCCGTCGGGTTGTTGGCGATTTGCCCAGCTATGGCTATCGTCGCGTCTGCGGCACGTTGCGCAATGAACGTGTTGCGGTTGGGCTGGTGCCGTTCAATGCCAAGCGCGTTTATCGCGTCATGCGCACACACGGGCGGCTGATGCAGTGCCGACCGAATCCACCTCGGCCTCAACGTCGACACGACGGCAAGGTGGCCGTAGCGCGCAGCAATCAGCGATGGCGCTCCGATGGATTCGAGTTTCGCTGTGACAACGGCGAGCCGCTGCGCGTGACGGTTGCGCTGGACTGCTGCGACCGTGAGGCGATGAACTGGGCGGCCACGACGGCAGGCCACTGCGGTGACATCGTGCGCGACGTGATGCTGGCTGCAGTGGAAAATCGGTTTGGCAACGAACTGCATACCCCGTCCGACATCGAGCGGCTGAGCGACAACGGCTCGGGCTACACGGCCGACGACCCGCGCCGGTTCGCAGCGGCCATCGGCCTGAAACCATTGACCACGCCGGTGTGCAGCCCCCACAGTAACGGGATGGCCGAGAGCTTCGTGAAGACCATGAAACGCGATTACGTCGTCTTCATGCCGAAGCTGGACGCAGCATCTGCGGCACACAACTTGGCCATCGTGTTCGAGCATTACAACGAGAAGCATCCTATAGCGCGCTGAAATACCGCTCGCCTTGCGAGTTCCGTCGCTCGCTGGATTCAGCAACCTTGGTGTGACGCTGTGTCCGGAATTACAGGATCAACTCCACTTAAACCCACCAACACCCACGATCCCCGGTGCGGTTCAAGAGATAAGAAGGGGTGAGAATCACAAAAACTATGAGTGCAATTGATAAATGTGAATGGACGGCTGAAGTTGTGATCGGACAGACTGCCAGCACTTCGTATTTGAGTTGATTTTTTGGATGGAGCGTTGCTGATGATGGCATATAGCGTCGCGCCTGCCCCTGTTTTTGCTTAAGTGCGTCTTCTGAGTGTTTGACAGCGTCGAGTCTAGGGGGAAGGGTTACACAAAAGGCTGGCTTATGAGCGCTAGCGAAGCTCATGTGGCATTGTGTTGACTCAGGTCGATGAAGAAAAAGGTATATGTAGCTTGGGCATATCACTGAGTTTCGAAAGCATAGGAGAAATCGCATGTCGAACGAAACGAAGTGCCCGTTCAACCACACCGCTGGTGGCGGCGCGACGAACAAGGACTGGTGGCCGAATCAGCTTAGCCTGAACATCCTGCATCGGCATTCCGCGCTGTCCGATCCGATGGACAAGGATTTCGACTACGCAGAAGCGTTCAAGAAGCTGGATCTCGAAGCGGTGAAGAAGAACCTGCATGCGCTGATGACGACGTCGCAGGACTGGTGGCCGGCCGACTTCGGCCACTATGGCGGCCTGTTCGTCCGCATGGCCTGGCACAGCGCCGGCACATACCGCACGGCCGACGGCCGCGGCGGCGCAGGCGGCCGGCAGCAGCGCTTCGCGCCGCTCAACAGCTGGCCGGACAACGTCAGCCTCGACAAGGCGCGCCGGCTGCTGTGGCCGATCAAGCGGAAGTACGGCCGCAACATCTCGTGGGCCGACCTGCTGATCCTGACCGGCAACGTCGCACTCGAATCGATGGGCTTCAAGACCTTCGGCTATGCCGGCGGCCGCGTCGATACGTGGGAACCGGACGACGTGTACTGGGGTTCGGAAAAGATCTGGCTGGAACTGAGCGGCGGCCCGAACAGCCGTTACTCGGGCAAGCGCGACCTCGAAAGCCCGCTCGCCGCGGTGCAGATGGGCCTCATCTACGTGAACCCGGAAGGCCCGGACGGCAACCCCGACCCGGTCGCCGCCGCTCATGACATCCGCGAAACGTTCGCACGCATGGCGATGAACGACGAAGAGACGGTCGCGCTGATCGCGGGTGGCCACACGTTCGGCAAGACGCACGGCGCCGGTCCGGCGTCGAATGTCGGCGCCGAGCCGGAAGCCGCGGGCCTCGAAAAGCAGGGTCTCGGCTGGAAGAGCACGTTCGGCACGGGCAAGGGCAAGGATGCCATCACGAGCGGCCTGGAAGTCACGTCGACGCCGACGCAGTGGAGCAACGACTTCTTCAAGCACCTGTTCAGCTACGAATGGGAGCTCACGAAGAGCCCGGCGGGCGCGCACCAGTGGGTCGCGAAGGACACCGGCGACGTGATTCCGGATGCATTCGACGCGTCGAAGAAGCATCGCCCGACGATGCTGACGACCGACCTGTCGCTGCGTTTTGATCCGGCCTACGAGAAGATTTCGCGCCGCTTCTACGACAACCCGGCCGAGTTCGCCGACGCGTTCGTACGCGCCTGGTTCAAGCTCACGCACCGCGACATGGGCCCGCGTGCTCGCTATCTCGGCCCGGACGTGCCGGCCGAACATCTGCTGTGGCAGGACTCGATTCCGGCTGTCGACCACAAGCTGATCGACGATGCCGACGTCTCGACGCTCGAAGGTATGCAGAAGGCCTTCAACGATGCGCAGACGGATGGTAAGCAGGTGTCGCTAGTCGACCTGGTCGTGCTTGCCGCTGCGTGCGGCGTCGAGCAGGCTGTGAAGAACGCGGATGTCACGGTGACAGTGCCGTTCGCGCCGGGCCGCGCGGACGCGGCGCAGGAGCAGGCCGACATCGAAGCGACGGCCGTGCTGGAACCGGTTGCGGCACGGCTTCCGCATCTTCCTGATGCACGCGTACCATACGCCGGCCGAGGCGTTGGTGGTCGACAAGGCGCCACTGCCGACGCCGAGCGCGCAGGAGATGTCGGCGCTGGGCGGTGGCCTAGTCGTGCTCGGTGCGAACGTCGGCGATGCGAAGCACGGCGTGTTCACCGACCGGGCGATGGGCCAGGTCAAGTGGACCGGCACGCGCGTCGACCTGATCTTCGGCTCGCATGCGCAACTGCGCGCACTGGCCGAGGTGTACGGCAGCGCGGATGCGAAGGAGAAGTTCGCGCGCGACTTCGTCGCGGCTTGGAACAAGGTGATGAACCTCGACCGCTTCGACTTGACATGATTTCCAGATCGCGCCCAACGTTTTTCGAGCGTACCCGATAGAACCCGGCAGATTGATCTAACGAGGCCTATTTTTTTCAAGATTTGTGGATGGATCTCTTCGTACAACTATCGTATACGGCGCGACAGTGTGTGCGTCCAGGTACGGTGCAGAAATTTAAGTCGATCGGAGTACGAAATCCCGCAAAAGTTGTTCAAAATCTGATGCGTGAATATGCCCGACTCCACAAGATGGCTTCGGTTGGGGGATTCACATTGCACCATCAGGACGAGTTTTGCTCGTTGTATGAACCTTCCTCAGACCACGAGGTGGAGCGCGACTTTCACGCCCTAGCGGAAGCCTACCAATTACTCGCTCTAGCTATGGAGCTTGAAGGTAGAGATCGATTGGCTTCTTGGTTGAGGGGCAGGGTTCGGGTGCATTTCGCGCGAGCTAGTGGGATTCGGGAGGGGTTTTTTAAATGATTATTGATTATTTTATGTGTAAATAAATATTCAATCGGATGGGCTATTGAGTCAATAAGAATTTTTGATTGGCTGGTTTATGGATAATCTCGTTTAATACAATCGGCTTATATGCCGTCGGTAATAATTAAAGGAGTTTATTCGATATGCCAAGATCTAAGAATTGTTTGCTGCAGAGCATGATCGCAGCGGCTTGTGTTGCGTTGTCGCCTTCATCGTATGCCGCTGACTTGACTCGCGACAATGGTTCACCAGTTGGTGACAATCAGAATTCACAGACGGCGGGTCCGAATGGCCCGGTGCTGCTGCAGGATTCGCATCTCATTGAAAAGCTGCAGCGATTCGATCGCGAACGTATTCCGGAGCGTGTTGTGCACGCACGAGGGACGGGTGCATTTGGCGAATTTGTTTCAAGTGCAGATATCAGCAATCTGACAACCGCGAAGGTGTTTACGGCCGGCTCGAAAACGCCCGTGTTCGTACGCTTCTCGACCGTTATGGGCTATCGAGGGTCACCGGAACAAGCTCGTGACCCTCGTGGTTTTGCCGTGAAATTCTATACGGAGCAGGGCAACTGGGACCTGGTCGGTATCCACTTGCCGATCTTCTTCATCCGTGATGCGATCAAGTTCCCGGACTTCGTGCATGCGAACAAACCGAGCGCCGTAACCGGCGTTCAGGATCCAAATCTCGCATTCGACTTCTTTGCGCACACCCCTGAGGCGACCAGTATGCTGACTCGCCTGTATTCCGACGAGGGGATGCCTGACTCATACCGGAGAATGGATGGCTTTGGCGTTCACGCATTCAAGTTCGTCAACGCGGGCGGACAGGTTACCTATGTGAAGTTTCACTGGAAGAGTCTACAGGGTACTCAGAGCATTCGTCCACGGGACATTGCGGGGTCGATCGGAGCAGACTGGAACCTGATGACGAACGACCTGTACGGCGCTCTGAAGGCGGGCGACTATCCGAAGTGGGACTTGTATATCCAAACTTTGAATCCAGCCGATCTCGACAAATTTGACTACAACCCGCTCGACGACACAAAGATTTGGTCCGGTATTCCTGAGCGCAAGATCGGTACCCTGACGTTGAATCGCGTGCCGGAAAACTACTTCGAGACGACTGAGCAATCTGCGTTTGCACCGTCTCGGTTGGTACCGGGAATCGAGCCATCCGAAGACCGTATGTTGCAAGGCCGTGTGTTTTCGTATGCGGACACGCAGATGTACCGTCTCGGTGTCAACTTCAGCCAGCTGCCTGTCAATCGGCCACGGGTGCCGGTTGTAAGTAACAATCAGGACGGTGCGATGAACATTGGCGGCCGTAAAGGCGAGGTGAACTACGAGCCTTCGGCACTGAATGAGATTGCACAGAATCCGCGTTACAAGGCCGTCGAAACACCATTGATCGGTACTACGCAACAAAAGTCGATCTATAAAGTGCTTAATTTCCGGCAAGCAGGAGAGTACTACCGTACATTGTCGTCGCGAGACAAACAGAATCTTGTGACTTCATTGTCCAGCGATCTGAATCATGTGACGAACAACACGAACAAGTACACGATGCTGTCGTATTTTTACAAGGCGGATCCCGATTACGGGGCACGTTTGGCGAGTGCTACGCGCTCGGACCTGAGTCGCGTCAAGTCTCTCGCTGACAAACTCGTCGAGAATTAATCCATATGATGAGGCGAGGACTGATCAAAGTCTTCGCCTTTCTTCAGTTTGAATTCTCCACTTGGCGACGTGTGATGCAAAACTCGATGAAACCATTCAAAATTGTCCTCGTTCATGTGATAGTGATTGCTTGCGCAGTAGCCGCTGCTGGTTGCGCGACGTTCGATCCTCTTGCAACCGTTCCAGATCTGGCCGTGAAAAACGATCTGCGTCGTTACGACGAGACGTGGTTCGCCGCCGCACGGCTCGGTCGAGCTGATATCTTGGGGGCGCTCGTCGATGCACGCTTTCCGGTCGATGCGACGACGCCTGAAGGTTACACTGCTCTCATCCTGACTGCGTATAACAATCGACCGGCAGCACTCGATTATCTGCTTCGCGTGGGTGCGAATCCGTGCGTTGGCGATCGCTACGGAAACACAGCGTTGATGGGGGCGCTGTTCAAGGGTGAAACTCAGATCGCGAAACGACTCGTCGATGCCAGTTGCCCGATTGACCAAGTCAACAATGCAGGCCAGACGGCGCTCTCGTTCGCCGCCTTGTTCGGTCGGCTCGAACTGCTTCCCGTTCTCGTCGCGCACGGTGCGAATCCCGATCACATCGACGCGCTTGGTCGCACAGTGCTACAGAATGCGATTTTGCAGGGCAACGATTCAGCGGTTGCTTTGCTAGAACGGGTAGGTGCGACACCGAACGTCGACCAGACATTGCGGATGCGACCGTAGTGACTTGGCATTGTTTGACTGGGGCTGCTCCAGGATGCAATGTTTGCTCAATTGCTCTCTGCCGGTAGCGGCCCATCGACAATGGCCTGCGCACGTGCGGAGTTGAGGCCTAAGGCACGTAGCAAGCAGACACAAAAGGAACATATATAGCTTGATGGGCGTGATTCGCTCAGCAACGCTCGCATCGCCATACGAACGCTGCCCACGACTAGGTCACTGGCACTCGTAAGTTCGCCGAACTCGAACTGACCTGCGCGCAACCCCGCGATCAATTCTGGGCGAGGATAGCTTAGTAAGTCCTCGTTGATGGATTGACCATCTACTGATAACGCATACGCAAGCCAGCCCCACGTTGGATTTTCGACCGTGCGCTGTAACACGAGGCGGGTCTGCGCCGTAAACCGCTCGACCGGATCCGCGACGGTGTAGCAGCGTCTTTGAATCTCAGCGAACGGATCATGGCCAATTTCGTTCCACAAATCCGCCATCAGTTCGTCGCGGGTCTGATAGTGGTTATAAAAGGTGCCCCGCGCGATACCCGCGGCTTGAATGAAATCGTCGATGGTTGCCTTCCTTTCGCCCAATTCCGCTACTACGCGGGCCGCCGCTTCTAGTAGCTTCTTCCGCATTCGGGTCCTGCGCTCTTGGCCGATCTCAACCCGTCTGATGTTGTTCATATCTTCTCACTTTCCCTAACAGACCGTTGAAATTCCTCCCACTCTCGTCATCCAGTCGGGAGGAGTAAGCATTGAAGTAATGCATTGAAAAGTGCAGGATAGTCCAATAGGAGTCCGGATGCACAGGAAGAATGGTTGGACCGAGGAAACTCAAGTAAGTGAGGTCGCAGATAGAGGACTTGGCAGAGGTACTATTACGGCGCAGAGTATGAGAGTCGAGACTTGGCGGAGCGCTTTCCATGAGGGGCCCTCGGCGCTGACGGACACGGCACTCCGTGCACGTCGCGGCCGAAGCAGACGCGGATTTAGGCTGCAGTAATATGCGCACATCGGTGATGAGGCTGGGCGCGCTTATTATTGCGCGACGTAGTCCGCGGTCCGCATGGCATTCGTTATGATTCAGGTCAAGATTCAATATTTAATTTAACGAATCTTCGCTAAGCAATGTGCTCATTCGCTCGACGATTTCGTCTTCAGTCAAACTATCGACGAAGTGCGAAATATAGGCGCCATCAGGGCCGATCAGGTAAGCTATTGCCGTGTGGGGCACGACATAACCGTCGGCGTCTTCGGCGTCCAGTTTCTTCTGTGCGAATACGCGAAACGCTTTCTTGGCATTTTCTATTTGAAGCTCCGCCCCGGTCAAGCCAGTGAATCGTGGGTATTTGGTCGTAAGATAGGCTTTCATCACGGCGGGTGTGTCGCGAGTTGGATCGACAGTGATATAGAGGGGAATCAATGCATGGTTTTTTGATTCTAGGCGATCAAGAACTGTAGACAGTTTTGTGAGTGATCGCGGGCAAACGACACGGCAGTGTGTGAAACCAAAATAAACCAGCAGGTAGTGGCCGCGAAAGTTTTCAAAAGTTACCAGTTTACCGTGGTGATCGATCAAGTCGAAGTTGCAAGAGATGTTCGCGTTCATTCCCACTCCAGAATCAAGTCAGTTTCTTTGCATCCTGTCAATTCTATGCACAGCAATCCGTTTTCGTGCTGCTCAAACACCTCGCATTTCTCACCTTGAGAACTCAAATGGTAGACTCCGCGGCCGAGGGCATTGCTTATCTCCAAGCGGCGAACGTCGGTCCTGGTGGAACTGTCGACGGTCAATGCAAGACTGTTGCGTTGCGTATCGAACCAAGCTCTGCACAGACTGGTTCCAGCGCTTAGGGACGTTACTGCTGGCTCCTTGAAGTGAGCATCGCCCCACGGTCCCTCATACAACTTGTGGATGCCGCCCGGGACGTTCAGTCGAGCCAGTGGCAACAATGCGTTAGAGGTGTGCGGGTCCATAGTGATAAAGCGGCCATCTGCATCGAAGCCCTCATCACATCGCTGATAGTGATATCCGCCATCGGACCAAGTAGGATGAAGGTATTCATCTGCATAGGCGAGCAGCTTCTTAAGACGTTCGCTATCTCCCATCTCTGCCGCACATGCCGCAGCCCAGCCTTGGTTGTGGGCTACAGGTATCGCTTCGAGGCCGGGGCCAATGTATGGAGGCGAGACCCACAGGGTGTCGTTGGGTCCATTTTGCAGCCACGACTTGATTAGGGTCGGATATTGTTGCTCGATGAATTGAGGATTCCAGGCGTGCATTAGCGTCATCACCCAGAGATCCACCCACGGGGAGTTAGGGTTTGCCAACGCGATGCGTTCCTTTTCTTGCACCAACATATTGAAGTGGCCTGCTTCGTCGAGAATCCCAAATTCACTCCAAGCCTTTAAGTAACCACTGGTGACCTCGCTTGCGGTATCACCCCCATAGACGAGATCGTGAAAACGAAAACCGAAGATGGCTGGCTGATTACAGATTTGAAATACGCAGTTCGGTTCACAGGCGATGCCAAGATAACCGCGCTCTACCATGTTCCAGTAGAGATGCTGATTTAGTGATCGTTCGTCGTAGGGGAAGCGCTTGTCGTCACCACCCCAAAATAGTGAGACGACAGCGAAGGTAAGAGCGCCTTCTGATGCATATTTCGCATCTCGGAACAGGTAGTGGTACATGAGTGCCATCGATTGCACGTAGGCGCTGTACATGATGTTATCCGTATCCACAGGATTCCATCGCGACGGCAGAACGCCTTGCGATCCATTGAACGGACCGTTTCCAGTACTAACGTAGTGCCAGTAACTCCAAACGTCAGGTGAAAGAGTCTTCTGGATCAAGCGATCGAACGGCTCGCGGAACATCGCAGGCGCGGCGGGCAGGCGATGCACGTGGGTTAAGCCCAGCGCATATGCCATGTACGCCAATTGGAAGCGCAGTGAGCCAAAGTCCTCCTGCATGGTTGAGCGGCCCAGCATGCCGGACCAATCATCAGAAAGTTGCGCTGAGAGGTTCAATATGCGACGTAGGCTTCCCTTCTGAAGGAGGTCAAGTCGAGGGGTTTGGTTGAACCAAGCTAGATCAAAAGAGTGCGACTCGTTGGCGATCATGATTCTCCTAAGCTGGACGTTCGGGAGCCCACGTGCCGCACGAAGCGGCTTTCGGGTTGTAATGTGATCTAACGATATCCAAATTGGACGTTTATTGTCAATATGTGCTCTGCGGGCTTGCCGGGACGGAGGGGCTGTTGTTGGTCAAGCTAGCTTGTAGATTGAGCTGCAGAGCGGTTCTATGGGCTCGGAGGGCGTGAGAAGAAGGGGCGCTCAGGGGGCTATGTCCTTCGTCAACCGTTAGGGGCTGACTTGGACCGGTAAATGGTGCCGTTGCGCAGCATGGCGAACAGGACGTCGCAGCGCCACGGTGTCGGCATGATGAGCGGTTGTGGCGCTTGCCCTGCTGGATCTTGCGGGCGTAGTAAGCCCGCGAGACAGGATCTCGCAACGCCGCGAAGGCGGGTAGGAACAAGGCGCGCTTGAGCACCTTGTTGCCACGTCTGGGTGGATGCTCGTCACGGATGGATGAACCAGAGCGCCGGGTGGCCTAGGCCGCCATGTGAGCGGCGCGACTTCAGTCAGGAGTCTGGCGGCGGTTCTGACGCCGACTCCCGGCATGCTGGTCAGGACCGCCAAAGAGGGCGAGCAAGCACAAGTCGCTCAAATTCGGCGGCGACCTCGCTGCTTGCGCAAGGCCGCAAGCAGCTGGGCTAGGGCGTGTTCACACTACATTGATTTGAGGTTATGTTTCGGAGATGGAAATCTCCGAAGCCCAATTCAAACAGATCGAACATTGTCTGCCGCGACAGCGTGGCAATGTGAGCCTGTCAAACCTGCAAGTGCTCAACGCGATCCTCTATGTTGCCGAGCACGGGTGTAAATGGCGCGGCCTGCCACCGGCGGATTCAACCGGTCGATGCAACAGCTTGATGGAATCGTTCAGCCGGTGTATCGAAGTTTAGTGTCTTGCGTGGACGTTCGTTGAGTCGTCGGGCAATGGCGTTGAGCTTGGCTTGCGAGTAGGCAGAGAGGTCGGTTCCTTTTGGGAGGTACTGTCTCAGAAGTCCGTTCGTATTTTCGTTCGTGCCGCGTTGCCAAGGATGCTGGGGATCGCAGAAGTAGACCTTGATGTTCGTCGCATCTTCTCGCGCTTCGACAAACTCGACTTGATGTTCATGCCTTTATTAACTTCGCCCTGATCATCGAAGCCCTTCGGTAGGGTGAACACGCCCTAGGCGGGGCATGACGATGATGGCGGCTTGCGTGTCGGGTACGGCACGGCTTGTTCGCTGAGTGCCTAACGATCTCGACCGCTAAGCCTTTGCCCATGCGAGGAGCGTGCTTGGTCAGGCGGTTGGCGAGCGTCTTCTCGCTGGTGGCGGCAAGCGCGGTGGGCGACGGGTAGCGCTCGAGCAGATCGAGCACTGCTGGATGGTCGAAGCGCGGTCCAAGAATGCGTTCGAGAGCCGAGTGGATCTGGGTAAGCAAGCCGTGAATGCGGTTGCTGGTTCGAGTGACTTGGTCGGCTAGATCGACGTCGAAGCCGCACAGCATGATGAGTTCGGCGAGCTGCTCGTCGGCCAATCGAAGCGAGCGCAGCGTATGCGGCATCGAGCGGGCGGCCTCGGCGATGATCGCGGCATCGCGGGCATCGGTCTTGGCTTCGCCGGCGTGAAGATCAGCGATGCGGCGCATGGCCAGCCCCGGCAGATAGGTGACGAGTACGCATTCAGCGCGGGCGACGGCTACAGAGCGCGCCGATGCTGGACGGCTGATAGTACTAGTGTCTGGGGAGCCAGTTTCTTCGATCAAGATCCGTGCGTCTATTTGCATTTACTAATTTTGCTGATGGTCAGTGATGATTCGTCAACGTTGGTTCTTCTTAATGCGATGTCGAAATTGGGTGTGTTCGACTCCATGCGGCCGCAGTGCCGTTCTTGATTGGCACGGAGTATGGTGACCTGCTCCCCGCGTTTAGTACGGTGACGGTGTAGAGTCCGTTCCAGAGAGGAACGGCAATGAAAAAGCGATTCACCGAAGAACAAATCATCAGCATCTTGAAGGAAGCCGAAGCTGGCTTGAAGCCGGCGGAGCTGTGCCGCAAGTACGGCATCTCGGAAGCGACCTACTACAACTGGAAAGCGAAGTTCGGCGGGATGACGGTCTCCGAAGCGCAGCGCCTGAAGGAACTGGAGCAGGAGAACAACAAGCTCAAGCGCCTGTTGGCCGAATCAATGCTCGACAACGCCGCGCTAAAGGACCTGCTTGCTCGAAAGTAGCAAGCCCGCAGGCCAAGCGCGAAGCGGTCCGGATATTGATGACCGAACGCGCCATGGGTGTTACCCAGGCCTGCGGGTTGGTAGGGATTTCGCGCTCGCTGTTCCACTACGAATCACGCCGCCGAGTTGACGACGAAGCGCTGACTGGCCGGATGATGGCCATCGCCGCGCAGAAGCGCCGCTACGGCTATCGCCGGATTCACGTGCTGTTGCAGCGGGAGGGCTGCTTCGCCAACCACAAGCGCATCTGGCGCCTGTACAGCAAGGCGGGACTGAGCGTGCGCAAGCGGCGACGCAAGCGTATTGCGGCCGTCGAGCGCACGCCGCTACCGTTACCAACAGGCCCGAATCATAGCTGGTCGATGGACTTTCTATGGTCCACCCGCAAACCGCAAGCGCAGACTGGTGGCGATAGACGACTCGCGTTTATCTATCCGGCCTATAGCGATCCGATCGAAGCCGGATCTGGCCTGCATGATGTAGTCGCACGCTTCCGTCCCAATTAGTGGCGCGGCATGATGTCTGCCGGAAGTCCATACGGGTTTGGGGAAGCGACGGATGGTCGTTTGCGCCATGCTGATTGGCTGCGCGAGCTGCGGAAAGTAACGGTGATCAGGGGTAGAGCTATCGGTCTGCTGCGATTCCGGTGCGGTAGTTCAGGTTAAACTCCGCGCCGCTTCGCATGACAGCCCATGCAATGCGTACGAGTTTGTTTGCCAGTGCGCAGACTGCAATGTGCGCATGCCGGCGTTCGGCAAGTTGGATTAGCCAGTGCTGGATCGGATCGTTGGGATGCTTGTCTTTCCATACCCATAGCGCGCGGGCGCCCTGCACGAACAGGCGACGCAGATAACTGTTTCCCCTCTTTGTAATACCTAGCAAACGTGGCTTGCCGCCGGTTGTATGCTGTTGTGGCACCAGCCCTACCCAGGCGGCGAGATCGCGGGCCCGCCGGAACGTTGATGCATTGCCGACTGCGGAGACGATGGCGGTCGACAGCAAGACACCGACGCCTGGAATCGTTTGAAGGCGTCGGCAAAGGTCACTCTCACGTGAGAGACATTTGAGCCGGTCGTTCATCTGTTCAATGGTTGTTTCCGTGCGATTCCACATGTCGAGCAACATGCGTCCAAGGTCGCGCATCATGGGAGTTAAGCCGGAGTCTTCCTTCTCGAGCAGAGCGGGCAACACGGTGCGAAGCGCATAGAACCCCTGTGCAATCTCGATGCCGCGATCCAGCAGCAGTCCGCGAATCTGGTTGGTCAATGCCAGGCGTTGCTGGAGCATGCGTTCGCGGGCGCGATGCAGCGCCTGGACATCCATCTGTTCCTCTGACTTGAGCGGCACAAACCGCATTGTCGGAAGTCGGACAGCTTCGGTAATAGCCTGAGCGTCGTTAAAGTCGTTCTTCTGCGATTTGACGAACGGCTTGACGTACTGTGCTGGCAGAAGTTTGACGTCATGTCCGAAGCCCTGAAATTTGCGGGCCAGATACTGCGAGCCACAGCATGTTTCGATGCCGACAAGGCACGGTGGATGTTGTGCCATAAGCTGCAGGAGTTGATTACGCCCCAACTTCTCGCGCAGCACGACTTTGCCAGCAGCGTCGCAGCCTACGACGTGGAACCAGCGCTTGCCGAGATCGATTCCTAACGTGACCGAGTTCATGGCAGCCTCCATGGGTGGTAGCGCCACTACGATAGAAGAAGCGGGTGGACCATACCATTAGTTTCTGACGGGCTGGCCTATGGTCGGCGGTTTCGATGCCTGAACGTGGTCGACGACTACACGCGCGAGTGCCTGGCCATCGAGGTTGATACTTCGCTGCCGGGCTTACGAGTGCAGCAAGTGCTCGAGCGGCTCAAGGAGATGCGAGGCTTACCCGCATCCATCACGGTCGACAACGGGCCGGAGTTCGCTGGTAAGGTGCTGGATGCATGGGCCTACGAAGCCGGTGTCACGCTGTCGTTCATTCGGCCTG
>NZ_JAAGPO010000126.1:0-30055 GCF_017104825.1 Burkholderia sp. Ac-20345
TCCGGCCGGACGTGCTGGCGGCGCGCTACCAGGTCGAAGCCGAAGTGGCGAACATCGATGCGGCGCGCGCCGCGTTCTATCCGGACGTCAACCTGATGGCCTTCGCCGGCGTGCAGAGCTTCGGCTTCCGCGCGCTGTTCCACGGCAACAGCGGCACGTTCGGCGCGGGCCCCGCGATCACGCTGCCGATTTTCGAGGGTGGCCGGCTGCGTGCCGGCCTGCGCGCGCAAACCGCCGCCTACAACGCCGCCGTCGCGGTGTACGACGACACGGTCGTCAACGCGCTTGCACAGGTCAGCGACACCCTCGTCCAGATCGACACGCTCCGCCGGCAGCGCGCGCTTCAGCGCGAGGCGCTGTCACGCGCGCAACAGACCTACACCGTCGAAACGCAGCGCTACCGGAAAGGCATTTCCGGCTACCTCGACGTCCTGCTCGCCGAAGGCCGGCTGCTCGAGGATCGCGCATCGGTCGCCCGTGCGGACGCGTCGTTCGCGATCGAGCACGCCCGCCTGATCGCCGCGCTCGGCGGCACCACTTCCACTGGAGTCACGCAATGAACCGTCCCGAATCCCCCGCCGCCGAGCCGTCGCTGCAACGCGCGCGCCGGCGCTACTTCCGCTGGTTCTTCATCGCACTCGCCGGCGCCGCCGGCATCGGCGTCGCCGCGTGGGCCACCACGCGCGGGACCGAGACGACCGACGATGCGTACGTGTCCGGCGACGTCGTGCAGATCTCGCCGCAGATCGGCGGCACCGTCGACGCCGTGCGCGTGCAGAACGCCGACTGGGTCGGTCCGGGCGACCTGCTCTTCAGCGTCGACAAGACCGATGCGCGGCTCGCGCTGGACGAAGCGGTCGCCCAGCTCGCCCACGCGGTGCGCGAATACCGTACCGCGCATGCGGACGCGGCGCGCGAGGAAGCACAGATCCGGCTGCGGCGTGCCGAATTGTCCAAGGCGAATGACGACCTGCAGCGCCGGCAGAGCCTCGCCCAGGACGGCGGCGTGTCGCGCGAGGATCTTCGCCATGCGCGGGATGCGATGGACGGCGCGTCGGCCGCGCTGAACGCGCAGCAGGCCGCCTACGACGCGACGCTCGCGCACACCGACGGCACGTCGATCGACACGAACCCGCTCGTGCGCGCGGCGGCGTCCCGGGTCCGCAGCGCGGCGCTTGCGCTGCGCCGCACCGAAATACGCGCGCCGCTCGGCGGGCTCGTCACGCGCCGGGTCGTGCAGGTCGGCCAGCACGTGTCGCCCGGCACGCCGTCGATGGCGCTCGTGCCGCTCGATCACGTGTGGGTCGAGGCCAACTTCAAGGAATCGCAGCTGCGCGGCATGCGCGCCGGGCAGCCGGTCGAGCTGTTCTCGGATCTGTACGGCAGCGACGTGGTGTTCCACGGGCGCGTCGTCGGGCTCGAAGCCGGCACGGGCGCCGCGTTCGCGGCCGTGCCCGCACAGAACGCGACCGGCAACTGGATCAAGGTCGTTCAGCGCGTGCCGGTCCGGATCGCGCTCGACCCCGCCGAGCTGCGCGCGCACCCGCTGCGCATCGGCCTGTCGATGACGGCATCGGTGCCGGTCGAACACGGCCGCGGCACCGCATCGGCATCGCCGATCGCCCGATCGCCCGAGGTGCGCAGGTCGGTCGACGCCACGTCGATCTACCGTGACGACGACGAAGCGGGAAATACGCTCGTCGCCGAGACGATTCGCGCGAACAGCGGCGCGCGCCCGCTCGCACCGGGAGCCTGACGATGCGCTTTTTCGCCCGGAACGCGGCGCCGAAACTGCCGCTGGAGCCGCTCGCCGGCATGCCGCTGGCGCTCGTCGCGATCGCGGTCAGCGTCGCGAACTTCATGCAGACGCTCGACCTGACGATCGCGAACGTCGCCGTCCCGACCATCGCGGGCGATCTCGGCGTCGCGCCCGACATGGGCACCTGGATGCTGACCTCGTTCGCGACGCCGCTCGCGATCACGCTGCCGCTCACCGGCTGGCTCACGCAGCGCTTCGGCCAGGTGCGGTTGTTCCGCCTGTCGGTACTGCTCTTCGTGCTCACGTCGGTCCTGTGCGGGATGGCGCCGAACTTCGAGTCGCTGCTGCTGTTTCGCGCGCTTCAGGGCGCCGCGTCGGGCCCGATCACCGCGTTGTCCCAGGCACTGCTGATGGCGGTGTTCCCGTCGACGCGCCGCCACGTCGCGCTGGCCGTGTGGCAGACCACGACGTTCGTCGCACCGGTGCTCGGACCGATCGCCGGCGGCTGGATCACCGACAACCTGAGCTGGCCGTACATCTTCTACGTGAACGTACCGCCGGGCCTGCTCGTGCTGGGCGTACTCGCACGGCTGCTGGCGGGACGCGACAACGCGACGCGGCGCCTGCCGGTCGACGTCGTCGGGCTGCTGCTGCTCACCGCCGCGTTCGGTTCGTTCCAGCTGCTGCTCGATCGCGGACAGAACCTCGACTGGTTCGCCTCCGGCGAAATTCGCGGGCTGGCGGTCGTGGCGGTCGTGTCGTTCATCGCTCTGATCATCTGGGAGCTGACCGACGACCATCCGATCGTCGACCTGCGGCTGTTCGCGGACCGCAACTTCTCGACGAGCACGCTCGCGATCACGGTCGGCTTCGGGCTCTACTTCGGTGCGCTGGTGCTCGTGCCGCTGTGGTTGCAGACCCAGCAGGGCTACACGGCCACCTGGGCCGGCATCGCCACCGCGCCGCTCGGCGTCGCGGGGATCGTGATCGCACCGCTGCTCGGCCGCTTCCAGGGCCGCACCGACCCGCGCCTGCTCGCGACCGTCGCACTCGTCGGCTGGGGCGCCGCCTCGTTCTGGCGCATGCATTTCAACACCGACGTGACCCTCGGCGACATCGCCGCCAATTCGCTGCTGATGGGCGCCGCCACCGCGTTCTTCATCACGCCGCTCGTGTCGCTTTCGCTCGCCGGGCTGCCCCGCGAGCGGCTGCCCGCGGCATCCGGGCTGCAGAACGCGCTGCGACGGATCGGCACCAGCGTCGCGACCTCGGTCGCGCCGACTTATTTCGAGCGCCGTTCCCGCGTGCACAACACCTATCTCGTCGACCACATCACGCCGTACGATTTCGCGTCCGGCGACTGGTTCGCACGGCTCGATCACGCGGGACTGTCGCCGTCCGGTGCGCTTGCATCGGTCGCACATTCGATCGACGTCGAAGCGCACATGCTCGCGCTGAACGACTTTTCGTTCGGCTGCCTGCTGCTGTTCGGCGCGACGCTGCTGACGGTCTGGTCGATCCGCTACCGCCACGCGTGATGCACGCGCCACGGCCGGCGGCCGTGGCGCGCAACTTCTGCGATACGTCCGGCTTCGGCGACTTCGACTTCAACGCACTCGCGCCGCAGCCATAGCCACAACCGCAGCGACGTTCGATCACGACAGCGCATTGACACACCTCCCGCACCGTCAAGCGTGCCCTCATATACGCAACCTCTGCGTGCACCGGGCAACGGCATGGGCGAAACCGCGCGGGGGGAAAATCCGAAACCCGCCACACCCGGCTGAAGCGACCGACCGGGTAGCCGGCCCGCCGGTAAGCAGCGCGGGTATCCGCCGAATCGAATCGCATCGCATCGCCATCGCCGACGAACCGAAACCGCCCGCCCCGCCCGACTGCACCCCTGAACGAAAAAAGGGGCTCCGCGCCGGACGACCCGGCGCGGAGCCCCTCGACCTTCACCGCTTAACGCGGATCGCTGGCGACCGGCACGTATCCTTCGGCGAGGATACCGGTCGTCCGGGCGGCCGGCTCGCGCAGCAGCTTCGCCGCCTGATAGCCCTCGGACCGATACCACGCGCGGGCGCGCTCCGCCGACTCGAATTCGAGCACGACGACGCGCTTCGGCGACCATTCTCCTTCCAGCGTTTCGACTTCGACGCCGCGCACCAGGAAGCGCCCACCGTACTCGGCCACCGTCGGCGCGCCGAGCCGGCGGTACGCCTGGTACGCGTCGACGTCGTGTATGTCGATATCGAACACCACGTATGCGCTCATGACTGCGCCTCCGCCGGCGCCGCCGCATCGGCCGCCGCAAGCTGCACGAACACGCGGCCGTTCTCGATCTTCACCGGATAGGTGCGCACGCACGTCGTCAGCGGCGCGCACAGCGCAATGCCGGTCCGCACGCTGAAGCGCCCCTGATGCAGCGGGCACTCGATCTCGTCGTCGAGCAGGAAACCATCGCTCAGCCGCGCGTCGCCGTGCGTGCACTGGTTCTCGGTCGCGAAGATCTCGTCGCCGACCGCATACAGCGCGATGTCGCGGCCGCCTACCCAGACGCCGAGCAATCCGTCGGTCCGCACCGCTTCCGGCGCGACCGCGTCGATCCAATTCGTAGTCACTTTCGGCACCTCGCTCAAACCGGGAAAATCAGCGAGTTCGGAATCATCTCGCTGTCGTAGACGCAGATGCGCGACTCGAAACGCAGCCCCTGCGGCGTACGCACGATGCGGTCCAGGTAGCGCCCGGTGTTGTAGACGTCGCTCATCTGCTCGGTCTTCGTGCGCAGCACCGCGTAGTTCGTCTCCGCCTCGATCACCGTGTCGTCCAGATACGTGACGAGCGGCAGCCCGATCACGTGGCGCTGATAGTACGGATCGAAAAACAGCGTCTCCTTGATCCCGTAGACGCGATCCTTCAGCATGCCCTTGCTCTCGAAGTCCATCACCGCGAGCGGCAGGTTGCGCTCGTGGTTCTCGCGCGGCACTACCGTGTACCGGCATTGCTCGACGAAGAATTCCGGCCACGCGTCCCAGTCGCCGCTGTCGAGCACGGCCGCATACCGCGCATTGAGCTGGACGAGCGCATAGAAATCCTCGAAGCTCGCGCTGCCCAGGTGCGGCTCGGCGGCCGGCCGGCCCGTTCGTGTCGTGATCGTGCTCATTCAGGCCTCCATCACTTGGCGCCAGTACTGGTACATGCCGCGCACCAGCGTTTCACTGACCATATGGTCGGTTTGCTCGTCGATCTGCCGGCCGCCGAGTTCGTTGTAGACGTTGCCGTGCTGGATCTGCTCGAAGCTCTGCTGCACGCATTCGATGACCTCGCCATCGTCCGCCGACACGAAACCGGCCGGCCCGAACAGATTGGCCTGGCGCAGACGGCGCCGCGTCATCTCTTCGGTGTCGGTCTCGAAGCCGAAATGCGTCCACACGTAGTCGAACACGCCCGGGCTGATCGGCCGGATGCGCCGCGTCGACAGCGCATTGACCTGCTGCTGGATGATGACGCTCGGCATCAGCGTGAGCATCACGACGGTCGGATCGCCCCACCACGGTTCGTGCACGACATCGAGGAAGCGGTCGTCGTTCAGCGTCATGCGCTCCTTGAAGCTCGTCACGTTGTGGGTCACCTCGCCGCCGCCGCCGCCGCTGCGGATCGACACCATCGCACCGTGCCGGTGATGCTCGTCGGTCACGAGCTTCGCGGGATTGTCCGCGCGCCACAGGCCGAAATTGACGAACCAGGTATGCAGCAGCCCCGCGTGATACGGATCCTTGATGTTCTCGACCATCAGTTTCCAGTTGCTCGGCACGCGCTGCCGCGTGTAGCCGAGCACGGTCAGCTTCGGGCCGTGGAACAGGCGATCGTAGTAAGGCAGGATGCGCGGCCCGAGGAAATCCTCGAACGATTCGACATTCTCGTCGAACGACGCGAACACCGCGCCGCCGCGCGTCGACACGCGCAGGCGCCGCAACGCGTGCTTGCCCGGATCGAAATCCGCCGGCATGCCGCCGTTGATCGTGCCGCCCTGACGCACGCCGCGCCGGAACGGCACGCCGATCAGGTTGCCCTTCAGGTCGTAGTTCCACTGGTGATACGGGCAGTGGAAATCCTTTGCTTTCCCCGAGCGTTCGCGGCAAAACTGCATGCCGCGGTGCGCGCACGCATTTTCGAAGACGACGACTTCGCCGTCCTCCGTGCGCGTCATCACGACGGAACGCTCGCCGACTTCCGTGCGCTGGAAATCGCCGGGAGACGGCACTTCGGCTTCGAGGCCGATGTAGCACCAGTGATTCGCGTAGAACAGGCGCTCGAGTTCGCGCTGATACAGCGCTTCACTCGTGTACGCCTCGTACGGCGTGCGGCTGGCGCCGTCGCCTTTCCAGTCGAGCGCGCGGGCGATGTCGATGGGTGAGTTCAAGAGAGCTCCTTTCAGTAAGAAACGGCCTGCATCGCGACGGCGGCGCCGTGCGCGATGAAGCCGGCTGGCGAACGCCGCCGCGCAACCACCGCGGCAGCCAACTGCTCGACGAGTTCGGCCGTGTGATCCCAGCCGAGACATGCGTCGGTAATGCTTTGGCCGAACACCGGCGGCGTGCCCGGCACCACGTCCTGCCGCCCCTCGACGAGGAACGACTCGATCATCACGCCCACGATGGCGCGCTCGCCGCGATGCAGTTGCGCGGCGAGATTGCCGCAGACATCGATCTGCGCGCGCGTCTGCTTGCCGCTGTTGCCATGGCTCGCGTCGATCACGACATACGGGGGGAGATGCGCGTCGCGCAGCGCGGCGCAGGCTGCCGCCACGCTCGCGGCGTCGTAGTTCGGGGTCTTGCCGCCGCGCAGGACGACATGCGTGTCGGGATTGCCCGGCGTGGTCGCAATTTCCACGCCGCCGGAAACCGACGGCCTCAGGTAGCAGTGCGAAACGCGCGACGCGCGGATCGCATCGATCGCGACCTTCACGTTGCCGTCGGTGCCGTTCTTGAAGCCGACCGGCAGGTCGAGCCCCGAGGCCGCCTGGCGATGGATCTGCGATTCGGTCGTCCGGGCGCCGATCGCGCCCCAGGATACGAGGTCGTCGAGATACGGCGCGGTCATCGGATCGAGAAACTCCGTCGCGGCCGGCAGGCCCAGCGCATTGATGCCGAGCAGCACCTTGCGCGCAACGCGCAGGCCGTCCTCGATCCGGAAACTGCCGTCGAGATACGGATCGTTCAACAGCCCTTTCCAGCCGACCGTGGTGCGCGGCTTTTCGAAATAGACGCGCATCACGATCTCGAGCACATCGGCGTACCGCTCGCGCAGCGGCGCGAGCCGGCGCGCGAACGCCAGCGCGGCCTCTGCGTCATGGATCGAACACGGGCCGACGATCAGCGCGAGCCGATCGTCCTCGCCCGCGATGATCTGCCCCAATGCACGCCGCGCATCGCTGATCGCGCGTGCCAGGCCTGGATCGCATGGCAACTCGGCGCGCAACCGTTGCGCACTGATCACCGCCACACCTTGCGTCAACGCTGCCTCATCGGATTTTTCCATTTATCACTCCACTCTCGCTGATCGGATGCCGATTTACGAAGCAATTAGAGCGCGGTCAAATCCGGGGTGATACTGTCATTTATCTCAGAAGCATTCCGCATAGTGAATATCTGTGATTTCCGACAGTATTCCAATATTCGGATCACGTCTAACTTAACTCCTGAACAAACACGTTCTCACCTGCTGTTCTGCCAAGGAGCCTCGCAATGACAAGAAAATATTTCGAAACGCGAATCGACGTGAAATATCGGGAAACGGACGCACTGGGCCATGTGAGCAGCCCGGTCTATTACGATTATCTGCAGCATGCATACCTGACCTACATGCACGATCTGCTCGAACTGCCCTATTCGGAAAAGCTGCCGCACATCATGGTCAAGACGTCGTGCGAGTATCTGAAACCCGCGCAGTACGGCGATACGATCACGGTCCGCAGCAGCGTCACGCGCTTCGGCTCGAAGAGCTTCGAACTGGAATACCTGATGGTGCGCGACGCGCAGGCGGCGAACGAGGATTCGGACGACGATCAGGCGGTGGTTGCGCGGGCCGTGTCCACGCACGTGATGTTCGACTACGGCAGCAAGACCACGGTGCCGGTGCCGGAAGAGTTCAGGACGCGCGTGCTGTCGTTCCAGGGCGCAATCTGATGTCGCAACCGGGGCGCACGCCCCGGTGCCGTTCATGCAAACACGATCAGGCCCATCAGCACGGCCTTCACGACCGCATTGGTCTTGTTGGATGCGTTGAGCTTCGCAATCGATCGCGAGATATGGAAATTGATCGTCCGCTCGGTCAAGCCGAGAATGATGCCGATCTCATACGCGGTCTTCCCCTCCGCCGCCCATCGCAATACCTCGCATTCGCGCATACTCAGAGTGACATCATCGGGAGTCGCGATATTCGCCGCACAATGAACCATTCGTTTCTCCATCCATAATAAGACGCCAATATTTCAGATTCACGATTTCCAATGTTCACCTCAATTCACATACCCCTCGGATTGGATATTTATTATTTAAAGGCGTCACGAATGTTCGGCGAATTCAAAAGCAACAAATGTCCTACCCATTATCTCCGGTGTTGTCCAAACGGAATCGAGCATACCCAATCGATTTACGCTTCGGAAGATGCATGAAACGCAATATATCAATGACGCTGACGCACGCCACAAGACTTGCATGACGCGTCACATCGAAGCGGCCACACAACTAGCGGGCATTCGCCTCGGCAACGCGTGGCGCACAGATATTGCGCACGCAATCGCGCAGCCATCGATGCGCGGGGTCACGATCGAAACGCGGGTGCCAGATCTGCGAGACGGTGAGGTCCGCGATCGGCACCGGCAGCGTAAAGCTGTGCATGCCGACGCGGGACCGCTCGGTCTGCCGCTCCGGCACGCTCGCGACGAAGTCCGAGCCGCGCGCGAGCGACAGCGCGGTCGGGAAGCTCGACACGACGGTGGTCACCGAGCGCGCGAGGCCGAGGGAATCGAGCAGCGTATCGATCGGGCCGTTGAACTGCCCGCGGCGCGACACGCCCACCTGCGGAAACGACGCGAAGCGCTCCGGCGTCATTTCTCCTGACGCGAGCGGATGATCCGCGCGGACCACGCCGATGAAGCGGTCGCGAAACAGCGCCTGCACGCGCAACTCCGGGCCGGCCTGGCCGATCACGCCGACCTCGAGATCGATGTCGCCGTTGCGCAACGCATCGACATGCTTGTTGGGTTTGGGTGCGAAGCGCAGCCGCACGTCGGGTGCCGTGCGCGACGCGTGCTCGAGCAGCGCCGGCGCGAACGTCTCGACGAACGCCTCGTTCGCGCGAATCGAGAACGTGCGCTTGAGCGTGGTCATGTCGACCCGTTCGCACGGGCACATGACCGATTGCGCCTCCACCACGAGCGCATGCACCCTGTCGCGCAACTCGAGCGCGCGCGGGGTCGGGACGAGATCCCGCCCCGCCCGCACCAGCAACGGGTCGCCCGTCATCACCCGCAACCGCGCGAGCGAGCGGCTGAGTGCGGACGGGCTGAGGCCGAGCGCGTTGGCCGCGCCCACTACGCTGTTCTCGGAAAGCAATGCGTCCAGAACGACAAGAAGATTGAGGTCAATGGAAGTCGCCATGATGCGCCCATGCTGTACTGTCGGGACCGGCCGGCCGATGGGCCAACGGCATCGTGCCTCGGGCGTATGTGCTCCGTGATTCGCGATATACCGGAAATCGGCAGTCGCGCCGCCGAGCCTGACGCACGATCGTGCATCCGCCTAAGAGGCGTGCGGTGAATGGCGGGGAGAATTTCTGCCGCTGAGAAAATCCGCTGCGGATTTATTGCACTTGTGAACGATTGTGCACCGCGCTGCAACAAATCGCAACCCGACTCGATGCGCATTCGGTTTAAATGAAACGATGCGCTCCAATGAACAATAAAACAAACCGATTCCATTGCGCCGATCCGCGCATCGCTCACGCAAACCGGCCGGCCGACGACGCAAAGCCTGCCGCACCAAGCCTGCGCGGGCCTCACCAGACACCGCGAGACCGCCCGCCGGCACGGCTTCCGCGCCAAGTACCGCACGTTCTGTACATCGGGCTGAATTACAGAACTTTTAAACTCTTCTATTGACTTTCACACCGACATTCCGTTTTGGCGGCCAAACGTTTCACAAAACAAATCCCGACCGGTCGATTCACGCATGTCTCTCCGCAATCCGGGAAAATCCGTTTGATTGCCCGGGCCGCCCTTTCGCGACTCGATCGGTATTTCACGAAAATGCGCCGGCGCGATGTATCCGGACGTGTGGCGCGTGCGTGCAACCTGAAACCGCTTCGCCGGTTTCCCGTTTCGCACGTCGATCCTGCGGATGGCGGCTGCCACGGCCACGCATCCATGCGTCCAACGGCACGCCGTGCGGAGGCGACGCCGTCCCGGCCCCCGTTCCCGGCAAACCCGATCCTGCATTACCATCGAGCGTCCGCCACGTTTGCCCGCTTGCGGCAAGCCAGCCCAGCCACTTCCCCGGTCCCGCACCCATGCTCGCTCTCGTCATCCTCGCCGGCCTGTGGGCCGGACTGCAGAACACCCTCGCGGGCGGCGGTTCGTTCGTCACGCTACCTGCGCTGATCGTGTCGGGCATGTCGCCGCTCGCGGCGAACATCACGTCGACGGTCGCGCTGTTTCCCGCGCAGGTCACGACCGGCTGGGCGAGCCGCAACATGGTGCGCGGCGTGGGCAAGCTGTCGTTTCGCGCGATGTTCGCGATCAGCGTGGTCGGCGGTGCGCTCGGCGGACTGCTGTTGCTGAAGACACCTTCGTCGATCTTCTCGCGCCTCGTGCCGTGGCTCGTGCTGTTCGCGACGATCGTGTTCGCGTGGGGCAGCTTTTTCCGCAAGCCGGGCGAAGGCACCGCGCACCTCGGCACCGTCCCCGCCGCGCTCTCGCAGTTCATGATCGCGATCTACGGCGGCTATTTCGGCGGCGGGCTCGGCTTCCTGATGATGGCCGTGCTGACGATGGCCGGGCTGTCGCCGCGCCACGCGATGTCGACGAAGAACGCGCTCGCGGGCGTGATGAACGCATCGGCCGTGGTGCTGTTCCTGACGTCGCCGCACCTGCACTGGGGCAAGGCGCTCGCGCTCGGCGGCGGCGCGATCGTCGGCGGGCTGCTCGGCACCTGGGCGCTGCATCGCGTGAACGAACGCGTGCTGCGGATCGGGATCGTCTGCATCGGCGCGGTGCTGACCGTCGGGTTGTTCGTCAAGCCGATCTGACGCGAGCGCGCCGCTCGCGCCGCCCCGGCAGCCATTCCGGGGCCATGACGGCACGAACATGGACGCGATATCCGATCCGTTATGAAGTCCGCCGCGCAAGGCCCGCCCGGGCCGCTCCGGATATCCGCTCGATTGACGACCGAAATATCACTACGTATACATCGAGACACGATACCCCAACCGGCAGCCGGCATGTCCCGATACGTCATCGATGCACATCTTCTGAAGATCCTTCACACGCTCATCACCGAATCGAGCGTCTCGCGAACCGCCGTGTTGCTCGGACAATCGCAACCGACCATCAGCGTCGCATTGCGCCGGCTGCGCGCGATCACCGGCGATCCGCTGCTGGTGCGAAGCGGCAGCCGGATGGTACCGACCAGTCACGCGATGACGCTCGTCGAACCGCTCGATCAGGCGCTCGCCGGCATCGCCGCCGTGCTGAATCCGGCCAGCACGTTCGATCCCGCCACGACGCACCGCACCTTCCGCATCGGCTCTCCCGACTATCTCGACGTGTTCTTCCTGCCTGCGATCGTCGATGCGTTCAAGCACGAGGCGCCGGGCGCGAGGATCGAGTTCCAGCATCTGATGACCGTGGACGGCGGATACGAACACGCACTCGAAAGCGGCTCGCTCGACCTGGCGGTCGGCAACTGGAGCACGCCACCGGAGCAGCTGCATCTGCAGCCGCTATGCCGCGACGATCTCGTGTGCGTGCTGCGGGACGATCATCGGATCCGGCGCGGCCAGCTCACCGCGGACGTCTACCGCGAAGCCGACCATCTCGGCGTGACCACCCATCACGCGACCGGGCTCGGCACCATCGACCGGGAACTCGCGCGCGGCGGCCTGTCGAGAAACGTCACGACGACGATGCCCTATTTCGGCATGGCGCCTTACGTGCTGATGCGCTCGAACCTGTTGTTCACCACGACGCGCACGCTCGCGATGCATTTCTGCAGCCTGCTGCCGCTGCGCATCGAACCGGTTCCGTGCGAACCGCAGGCGTTGACCTACTACCAGCTCTGGCACGACCGCACGCATCGCAGCGCGGCCGCCGTCTGGTTGCGGCGCCTCGTGTCCGGCGTCGCGAAGAAACTGGTGCCGGAAATCGCGCGGCATCCGCATTGAAAAGCAAAAAAGCCGCGAGCGCATGCTCGCGGCAATGAACGGACGGCCCCGCATGCAGCGGGCGGGTCGCGTCCGCGACAGGGGTCGGTCAGCAAAGAGGCTGCCTGTCGATGGCGCATCTGGAAAGGCGCCATGTCGGGATCGACGCGGGCCGCAGGCTATTTCGCCCGGTCGCCGGCCATCGTCTTCAGCAACGCGGCCTTTTCCACCGTTGCCGCATCGAGCAGCGCAAAGCCGGTGAGGCGGCCGGAGTCGGGATCCGCGCAGAGCGCGCGTGTCGCGCGCGGCGCGTCACCCACGCCCACCTCCGTGGTCCAGCGGCCGCCACCGTCCGCCGCGACGACCACCGCCGGGATCGCCGGCGTCTTGACGACGATCGGCATCACCGGAAAATCCACGCGTGTCGGCGTACCGCGCAAGCACTGCGCGAGTGCGCGCGCCGCGTGCATGATCGGCAGCACATACGGCCGGACCCGCCCTTCTATCGCCGCGCAGTCGCCGAGCGCGAAGATGTCCGGTGCGCTCGTGCGGCACCATGCGTCGGTCACGATGCCGTCCGCGACGTCGAGCCCCGCGTCCCGCGCCAGCGCCACTCGCGGCGCGAGCCCGATCGCGGATATCACGAGATCGGCCTCGAGGTGCCCGCCGTCCGTCAGCGCAAGCCGGTACCCGCGCGCGAGACGTACGATCGAACGCACGCCCGTGCCGAGCCGCAGATGCACGCCCGCGTCACTCAGCGCGAGCCCGAACACGCGGCCGGCCTCCGCCGGCAGCAGTCGCGACAGCGGCGCGTCGGCGGGGTCGATCACGGTCACGGTCAGCCCCGCCGCCGCCAGGTCGTTCGCGAACTCGCAGCCGATCAGCCCTGCACCGAGCATCGCGACCGAGCGGCAGTCGCGCAGCCCGCCGCGAAAACGCGCGTAGTCGGCCAGATCGTTGATCGACAGGACGTCGGCCGCACCATCGCCTTCGCAGGGCACGCGCCGTGCATCGGCACCGGTCGCGAGGACGAGTGCGCGATAGCGCTGCACACGCTCGTCGTCGAGCACGATCCCGTGTTCCGCCGGGCAAATCCGCCGCACCGCGCAGTGCGTACGGATGGTTGCGCGCAGCTGTTCCGCCATCGTCCGCGCATCGGACATCGCCAGTTGCTCGGGCGTCTTGCGTTGCGCAAGCGCGTTCGACAGCGCCGGCTTCGAATAGAAACTGCCGTCGTCGCGGCTGATCATCACGAGCGGCGTATCGCCGTCGAGCTTGCGCCACTCGCGCGCAACCGTGTAGCCCGCGAGGCCCGTGCCGACGATGATCACCGGATCGCCGCGGCTTCCTGACATTTCGTTCGCGCTCATGCCGCCACCACCTGCATGTCGAAATCGTGCTTGCCGGTCGCGCAGTCCGGACACATCCAGTCGTCCGGCACGTCTTCCCAGCGCGTGCCGGCCGCGATCCCGTGCTGCGGCAGGCCTTCGGCCTCGACGTATCGAAACCCGCAAATCACGCATTCCCAGATCTTCATCATCGCTCCCGTGCGCCGCTCAGCGCGCATAAGACTGGCCAAGCCCGAGCTCGCCGAGCGCGCGCCGGTACGCACCCGACGAGCGATCGGCCAGGATCGGCGCTTCGTGCGAACGGTCGATCGGCAAGTCCTCCGGACACTGCTGCTCGACGATCTCGCGATCTTCCTCGAATACCTGGCGATTGAATTCATACACGTCGTCGAGCGGCAGGTCGTGATCGAAGTTGCGCGCGATCGGCACGAACAGGCGCGTCAGGCGGGCGGAAACCGGGCTGGCCGCGTTCAGGATCGCGAGCCGGCCGCCTTCCGGAAAGTGCACGGTGAGGCGCGCGAAGAACGGCACGTCGACTTCGAACACGCGCCGCCACGGAAAGCCCTCGGGCGCGCGATGCTGCATCGACTTCGGGAAATTGCTGACCGTGCTCACGTATTCCGCATGCAGGCCGTTCTCGCGCCGCTCCACCGAGTACTGCGGCACGACCGGATTGCGGCGGTCGGCAAAGCTCTCGTGATGAATCCATGCGAAGTGCGCGACATCGATGAAGCCTTCCGTCTGCCGGCCGGCCGACGCGCGAATGTCGATCGACGGCGGCAGGATCTGCTGGAACCCATCCGCATTCCACGCGGGGAAATCCGGCAGCGGCAGTTCGCCGCCGCCCAGCGACACCCACACAAGCCCGTAGGCCTGCTGCGCCGCATAGGTCGTCAGGCACAGACGCTCCGGAATCGGGCCGTCGGGCTGCGACGGAATGCGCGCGCACTTGCCGTCCGCCGCGTATTCGAGGCCATGATACGGGCACACGAGCCGGTCCTCGACCACCCAGCCGCGGCTCAGCGGCGCGCCGCGATGCGGGCATACGTCGCGTGCCGCGACGATGGCGCCGCCGGACCGGAACAGCACGATGCGCTCGTCGAGCAGCGTCACGCCAAGCGGGCGATCGCCCACATCGGTCGCAAACGCGACCGGGTGCCAGTAGCGGCTCAGGATTTCCCAATCGCGCACGTCGAACGTGCAATGGCGGGGCGGAACCGGTGCGCGTGACCGAGTCAACGGCACGACCTGGGTATGCGTCATTCGTGTCTCCATGGAAGCGTTGTCGTCGACGCGGCGGCCGTCGAACCCGAGACGTTGCCGCGTGGAAACAACGATATCGAGAGAGCGGCGCCGCTCCCATCGCCGCGCCTTCATGGAGTTCATGTCGACGCGGGCATGGACGAGCCGGCAATTGATGAGCAAACCGCAAGACGTCTTTCGCATATCTCGTTTGCCGCGACGGCGGTGTCCGCCCACAATCCAGGGTTGTCGTCGTCATCGCCCTCTCGCGGGCACCGACCGGCACTTCGCGGCCGCCATTCCGATTCACCGCCGGCGGCCCGGCACATCGCGTCACACACGCTCCCTCGACATCGGCGCCCCATGCGGCGGCAGAACGCTTGCCGCCGCGCCGCCCGATGCGTTCCCGGCCAACGGGCCAACAATAACTAGAGGTAGGAGATGCAGGACAACTCGTTGAGGCAAAGCCTCAAGCAACGGCACATCACGATGATCGCGCTTGGCGGCGTGATCGGCGCAGGCCTGTTCGTCGGCTCGGGCGCCATCATCGCGACCGCCGGCCCCGCGGCGATCCTGTCGTACCTGATCGGCGGCGTGATCGTCACGCTGGTCATGTTCATGCTCGGTGAAATGGCCTCCCGCAATCCCGACAGCGGATCGTTCTCCACCTACGCAAGCAGCTATCTCGGCGAATGGGCCGGCTTCGCGGTCGGCTGGCTGTACTGGTTCAAGTCGATGATGACGATCACCGTCGAGGCGATCCTGCTCGGCGCGATCCTCCACGATTTCCTGCCGTGGCTGCCCGTGTGGGGCGGCGCGCTGTTCATGCTCGTCACGCTGATCGCGAGCAACGCGTATTCGGTGCGCTCGTTCGGTGAAGCCGAATACTGGCTGTCGTTCGCGAAGGTCACGACGATCATCATTTTCATGGCGCTCGGCGCATCGATCCTGCTCGGCTTCCAGCCGCGCATTCCCGCGCCCGGGTTCGTGAACCTCACCGATCACGGCGGCTTCATGCCGAACGGCATTTCGCCCGTGCTCGCCGGCGTGATGGTCGTGATCTTCTCGCTCGGCGGCAGCGAAATCGCAGCCGTTGCGGCGGGCGAATCCGAGAACCCGAGCAAGAACGTGATCCGCGCGATCAAGAGCGTGATCGTGCGCGTGATGGTGTTCTACGTCGGCTCGGTGTCGATCCTGATCCTGTGCATGCCATGGACCGACAAGGCGAACCTGAAGTCGCCGTACGTGTCGCTGTTCAACATGGCAGGCTTCACAAGCGCGGCCGTCGCGATGAAGATCGTGCTGTTCGTGTCGTTCATGTCGGTGATGAACTCGTTCCTGTTCTCGAACTCGCGCATGCTGTTCTCGCTCAGCCAGCGCGGCCACGCGCCCGCGATGTTCGGCCGGACCAACGCGAAAGGCGTGCCGATGAACGCGCTCGTGCTGTGCCTCGCGATCTGCGTGTCGATCCTCGGCGTTCACTTCGTGAGCGGTGGCGACCTGTTCCTGATGCTCGCGAAGAGCAGCGGCGCGTTCGTGATGATCGTGTGGATCTTCATCATCGTCGCGCACTTCGCGATGCGCCGGCAAACGAAGCACGAGCAACGCGACCCGGCAGCGTTCCGTGCGTGGTTCTATCCGGTGTCGAACTGGGTCGCGCTGCTGGCGCTCGTCGCCGTGCTCGGCTCGCAGGCCTTCAACCCGGATTCGCGCTTCCAGTTCTGGTTCACGGTATTGACGGCGCTTGCGATCGTCGCGGCATATTTCCTGCGCCGCAAACCGGCACAACTCGGCGACGCGGCCGGCGTGAAGCTGCGCTGACCGTTGCCCTAGCAGGCGAGCGGCGCGCCGGCCGGCCGCCGCTCAGTCGCTCATCAGTCGCTCATCAGCCGCTCAGCCGAACGGCCGCACGCCGATCAGCCAGCCGTGCAGGAACAGCGCGAAGACCGCCCACACGACGAGCCCGGCCACGATCGTCACCGCGTCGCCCGACAGCCTGCCCGCCGGATAGCGCACACCATCGCGGCGGTCACGCGCACGCCACACGACGAAATCGACGAGCGACCACACGAAGAACGCGCCGAACAGCACGACTGCGTGCAGCGTGCCGTTCGCGAGCAGGTGGGCGATCGCCCATACCGCCACGCCGGCCACCATCGGATGGCCGACGAGCGTCTTGATGCGGTTGCCGGGCACGTAGGAGGCGGCGATCAGCACGAATGCGATCGCGGTCAGCATGCCGGTGAGGTGGCGCACGCCGACGGGCGACACCCACAGCAGCGTCGCGCCCTGGCGCGCGATGCCGTAGCCCCAGATGATCAGCACGAAGCCGACGATTGACGCAATCGCATAGGGGCCCTTCCAGCCTTTCTCGCCGATCCGTTCGATCGTCGCTGACCGCCAGCCGTCCGCGACGATCCGGATCGAGTGCACACCGAGGAAGATCGCTAAACCGAGAATCAGGACGAGCATCGACTGTCTCCGTCTGGAATGATGAGTGGGGAAGCATTCCGCGCGGCGTACGATGCGCCGTTCGCGGGGCCGGCGGCGAGGCCGGCGCGGGTCGCGCCAGGCAAGGGTGCAACCCGCGCCGATCATAAACGCCGTGGCCGCCGTTGTGAAGCATGGGGATGTGCGGTGCGGCAGGGTGGATGATTTTGCGCACCTGTGCGGGTGCGCCGCCGGGCACTGTGTGCCGTGCGCCACGAGCATCCCGCGGAAACGTTCGAGATCGAAAGAAAGGAAAGCGAAATTCGCGAAGCGGTCGCTTCGCTCGATCGGAATTAAGTCTGCTTGCGCTTCGCTGACGACTTTGCCACCGGTTTCGCTGCCGGTTTCGCCGCTGGTTTCGCCGCTGGTTTCGCCGCTGGTTTCGCCGCTGGTTTCGCCGCTGGTTTCGCCGCTGGTTTCGCCGCTGGTTTCGCCGCCGGTTTAGCCGCCGGTTTCGCCGCCGGCTTCGCAACCCGCTTCGCCACCGCTTTCCCTTCCGCCACCGGCTTCGCCACCGCCCTCGCCTTGCGCTTCGGCGGCCCCGCCAGCAGCGCCGCGCGATACGCGCTGCGGCACCAGTCGAACAGCGCGCCCGCATCCTCGAGCACGTCGGCAGGCGTTTCGTAATAGCCGTCGAGCGAAACCGTGCGCGTGGGCCGCTCGTACGAGAACGGCCCCATCCCCGCCGCGACGAACGCCGGACGGTTCACGTCATCCACACGCAGGAACAGCGACCCGCGCGACATGAAGCCGAACATCACGCCGTCGAGCCGCATCGCTGCACCGCTGAAGAACCGCACGACCGTGACGTTGCCGAGCGGCGCGAGCTGATACGCGATCTCCTCGCCGTGCGCTTTCTCCGATTGCCAGCTCATGCGGATTCCGTGCAGCGCTGCGTCCACGCGTCGAGCCCGGCTTCGTCGAAGCCGACCGCCGCGGCGCTCTCGCGAATCTGCCGCCACGTCGCGCGATCGACCGGAATGCCGCCGGCACCGCGCGCCGCGCGGCTGGCCTCTTCCGGCTCGCCCGGCACCTGCACCGGCGCGTCGCCGGCCTGCGGCGACGCCTTCGCCCATGCGACGAACGCATCGGCTTCGCGCTCCGCGTCGGCCGCATCGAACGCGTTCGGATCGATCAGCACCGACAGCATCCCGTTGACGATCGCGCTCGTCTTCTGCAGCGTGTCGCCGTAGGTCGTATGCCCGCCGACGAGTGCGCCGCCGAAAATCTCGCACATCGCCGCCAGCGCGTATCCCTTGTGCAGCCCGAACGGCAGCAGCGCGCCGAACGGCTGCTCGTGCATCACGGCCGGATCGTCGGTCGGCTGGCCGCGATGGTCGATCAGCGAGCCGGCCGGCACGCGCTTGCCCTGGTTGTGCGCGACGCGTGTCTTGCCGTACGCGATCGCGCTCGTCGCGAAATCGAGCAGCAGCGGCGGCCTGCCCGCACGCGGATACGCGGCGCAGAACGGGTTCGTGCCGAAGCGCGGATCGGTGCCGTGCAGCGGCGCGACCAGCAGGTCGCCCGGCACGTTGACGAAATGGAACGACACGAGCCCCGAGCGCGCGCATTGCTCGGCCCAGTGCCCGATGCGGCCGAGATGATGCACGTCGCGCAGACCGATCGCGCAGATGCCCATGCGCCGCGCGCGCTCGATCCCTTCGACCATCGCCTCGAACGCGATCACCTGGCCGAAGCCGCGCCCGCCGTCGATCGTCAGCACCGCGCCGCCGTCGCGGACGATCGACGCGTGTCCGTTCAACTGCAACTGCCCTTCCCGCCACGACGCGACGTAGTTCGGGATCATCCCGATCCCGTGCGAATCGTGGCCCGCGAGATTCGCGCCGACCAGGTGATCGGCAACGAGCCTTGCCTCGCGCTCGCTACTGCCGGCCCGTTCCCAGAGTGCCGCGACGAATGCATGCAGCGGTTCGGCGCGCATGCGCAGCGGTTCGGTATCGGGCGTCGGCAGTGCGGTCATCGGCAAGGTTCCGTCAGGTCGGGTTGAGCAGTCGTTACTGCCAAGCGCTACGCGCCAAGCGATCAGCGCGCGGTTGCGATCACGTCCGCGACCGCCGCCGTGAGCTTCTTCGCGTACGGCACGTGCAGGAATTCGTTCGGGCCGTGCGCGTTCGACTTCGGCCCGAGCACGCCGCACACCATGAACTGGGCGGACGGGAAGCCTTCCTGCAGCACGTTCATCAGCGGGATCGTGCCGCCGAGGCCCATGTACGCGCAGTCGGCGCCGAAATGGCGGCGCGACGCGGCATCGAGCGACGACGCGAGCCACGGCGCGAGATCCGGCGCGCTCCAGCCCGTCGCGGCACCCGCGTCGGGCTTGAACGTGACCTTCGTGTTGTACGGCGGATCGAGTTCGAGCAGTGCCTTCAATTGCTGCACGGCCTGCGCGGCGTCGACGAGCGGCGGCAGTCGCAGCGACAGCTTGAACGCGGTACGCGGACGCAGCACGTTGCCCGCATCGGCGAGCGCCGGCAGGCCGGCCGCGCCGGTGACCGACAGCGACGGACGCCACGTCGAATTCAGCAGCGCCTCGCGCGGATCGGTCGTGGTCGGCAGCACCGGCTTGCCGTCCGCGCCGCACGCCCACGGCAGCCCCTTCCACACGGCGTCACCGAGAATCGATGCGGCCGCTTCGGCTTCGCGCACGCGGCTGTCGGGAATCTCGCAATGGAACACACCCGGCAGCAGGTTGCCGTTCTTCGCATCTTCGAGGCGCTCGAACAGCTGGCGCATCACGCGGAAGCTCGACGGCGCGATGCCGCCGAAGACGCCCGAGTGCACGCCTTCCTCGAGCACCTCGACCTGCAGGTCGCCGGACACGAGCCCGCGCAGCGACGTGGTGAGCCACATCTGGTCGTAATTGCCGGCGCCCGAATCGAGGCACACGACGAGCGACACCTGGCCGAGCCGGTCGCGCAGTGCATCGACGTACGGCAGCAGGTCGTAGCTGCCCGATTCCTCGCAGGTCTCGATCAGGCCGACGCAGCGCGGCCGCTCGATGCCCTGCTCGTCGAGCGCGCCGAGCGCCGCGAGGCTCGCATAGATCGCATAGCCGTCGTCCGCGCCGCCGCGGCCGTACAGCTTGCCGTTCTCGTACTTCGGCGTCCACGGGCCGAGGTCCGCGCGCCAGCCGTCGAATTCGGGCTGCTTGTCGAGGTGGCCGTACAGCAGGATCGTGTCGGTGCTGCCCGAACGCGTGGCGGGCGATTCGAAGAAGATCACCGGCGTGCGGCCGGCCAAGCGCACGATCTCGAGCTTCAGGCCCTTCACGGGCTGCCGCTCGGCCCACTGCGCGGCATCGGTGACGACGCGCTCGAGATAGCCGCGTTTCGCCCAGTCGGGGTCGAATGCGGGGCTCTTCGCGGGGACCGAGATGTAGTCGGTCAGCGCGTGGAGGATTTCATCGTTCCACTTGCGCTCGATGAAGGTAACGAGCTTGTCATGGTCGAGGACGGGGGTAGTGTCGACGGAGGTCATGGTGGGGGTGCCTGGATCGGGCTGACGAAAACCCAGATGATACGCCGATGCTCCCGCGCCGGCGCCCCCTTCCCGGTCGCTCAGACCGTCTGCGGGAACGCGTCGCGCAACCCCGCCGCGCACGCCAGCGCGTCGCGCCACAGGCGTTGCGTCAGTTCGCCGGCATCCTCTTCACGCGCAAGCGCCGCGGCCTCGCCCGACCACAGCAGCGAGAAGTCGTCGCGGCCCTGCCGCTCGAACGCGCCGCGCAGCGGATCGACCGCGGCCGTCGCGAGCGGGAACGCCGGCGCGAGCGCGCTCATCGGCCCCTGCTCGCGCATGAAGCGCGTCAACAGCCCGCGCGCGGGGCGGCCCGTGTACAGGTTGGTCATGCGCGTGCCGTCGTCGCGCGCGGCACGCACCGCCGCGCGATGCTGTGCCGAGCGGCCCGCCTGCGGCGTCAGCAGGTAGCCCGTGCCGATCTGCACCGCACGCGCGCCGAGCGCGAACGCCGCCGCGATGCCGCGCCCGTCGGCGATCGCGCCGGCCGCGATCACCGGCACACGCACCGCGTCGACGATCTGCGGCAGCAACGCGAACAAGCCCGGTTGCGCATGGATGTCGTCGGTCAGGAACATCCCGCGATGGCCACCGGCCTCCGCGCCCTGCGCGACGATCGCGTCGACGCCGCGCGCATCCAGCCAGCGCGCTTCCTCGACGGTCGTCGCGGACGACACGACCAGCGCGCCCGTGCGCCGCACGCGCTCGAGCAGCGTGTCGTCCGGCAGCCCGAAATGGAAGCTCACGACGGCCGGCCGCAACTCCTCGACGACCGCGCACATCGCATCGTCGAACGGCGCGCGGCCGGGGCCGCCCTTCACGCCGGACGGATCGAGTCCGGCTTCCGCGTAGTAGCCGGTGAGCGCCGCGCGCCAGCGCGCGTCGACCTCGGCGTCGGGTGCCAGCGGCGTATGGCAGAAGAAGTTCACGTTGAACGGTGCGGGCGTTCGCGCGCGAATCGCCGCGATCTCGTCGCGCAGTTGCTGCGGGCCGAGCGCCGCGCATGCGAGCGAGCCGAGCCCGCCGGCTTCGCACACCGCGATCGCGAGCGGGCTCAGCGAACCGACCATCGGGGCCTGGATCAGCGGCAAACGGGATGGCAGCGTCGTCATCGGAATCGTCCTCGGGAAAGAAGCGGTGGCCGCGCGCGCCGGCGGCGCGCATTTAATGCGCTCGATATTAACCGACAAACTCAAACCCCGATTGCGACTCGAGTTACATCACAATCTGATTTAACCGATTCGAAAAAAATTATTCATGGAGGCTTCATCAGCACGATCTCGCTCTCCAGGATCGAGACCGACAAAAACGCCCCTCATCCTTTCCACACGGGCCACCCACACCCGCATTCAAACACCGATTCACCGGTTTCAATGACATTCATCAATATCCAAGTTATTAAATACCGGCGTTTACCCTTATTAAAAACCACCAAGGCGATAACATTAAAACGTTAAATAAAACGACGATTCGTGCCGGAATCGTCAACCGGCGCCACGCCGCGCCACCTCAACCGCAACACGTCTCGTCAAGGAGCGTCGCATGTCCGATGCCAGCTCGTCCTCCTCCCGCTCCGCCGCCACGCCGGCCGCGGCTTCCGCGCCGAAAATCGGTGTCATTCCCGCCACGCTGATGGTCGCGGGCAACATGATGGGCTCCGGGGTCTTCATGCTGCCCGCGAACCTCGCCGCCACCGGCGGCATCGCGATCTTCGGCTGGCTGATCACCGTCGTCGGCGCCGTGTCGCTCGCGCTCGTGTTCGCGAAGCTCGCCGCGATCGACCCGGCCGCCGGCGGCCCGTATGCGTATGCGCGCAAATCGTTCGGCCCGTACATGGGCTACCAGACCAACCTGATCTACTGGCTCGCGAACGTGCTCGGCAACGTCGGCCTCGCGGTTGCCGGCCTCGGCTACCTCACGCATTTCTTCCCGGTACTGAAGGACCCGCTCGTGTTCGCGCTCGCGCAGATCTTCGTGATCTGGCTGTTCACGTACGCGAACATCCTCGGGCCGAACGTCGTCGGCCGCGTGCAGTCGGTCACGACGATCTTCGCGCTCGTGCCGATCCTCGGGATGGCCGTGTTCGGCTGGTTCTGGTTCAGCAAGGACGTGTACTTCGCCGGCTGGAACGTGTCGGGCGCGAGCAGCTTCAGCGCGATCGGCGCGACGCTGAACTTCACGCTGTGGGCGTTCATCGGCGTCGAGAGTGCGTCGGTATCGGCCGGCGTCGTCGAGAACCCGTCGCGCAACGTGCCGATCGCGACCGTCGGCGGCGTCGTGCTCGCGGCTGTCTGCTACGTGCTCAGCTCGACCGTGATCATGGGGATGATCCCGAACAAGGCGCTGCTCGCATCGAGCGCGCCGTTCGCGGATGCCGCGCGCCTCGCGCTCGGCAATACGGCCGCGAACGCGGTCGCGCTGTGCGCGGCACTCGGCTGCCTCGGCTCGCTCGCGGGCTGGACGCTGCTGGTCGGCCAGACCGCGAAGGCGGCCGCCGACGACGGCCTGTTCGCCGGCGTGTTCGCCCGCGTGAACTCGAAGAACGTGCCGTCGGCCGGCCTCGCGATCGTCGCGCTGATCATGTCGGTGCAGGTGCTCGCGACGATGTCGCCGAGCGCCAGCGAGCAGTTCGGCAAGATCGCGTCGATCGCCGTAATCATGACGCTGCTGCCGTACATCTACTCGTGCATCGCGATCAAGGTGCTCGGCTACGGCAAGATGCCGTCGCACCAGTTCACGTTCTACACGATCGTCGGCCTGATCGGCGCCGTCTACGCGCTGTGGGCGATGGTCGGCTCCGACGGCCAGCAAACGCGCTGGTCGCTGATCTTCGTCGTCGCGACGATCGTCTTCTACGAGCTGTCGATCAACCGCCAGCGCGAGATCGAGGAAACCCATATCCATCCGGGCGGCCGCTCGCCGCGCTGGGTGCGCTACCTCGCGCTCGGCGTGACCATCGCCGCGCTCGCCGCCACCTTCTGGATCTCCGTCGGCCGTCACCAGGCCGACACCCTTCACGCGCGCTCGCCGGCCGTTGCCGCGAGCGTCCAGGCAACCCAGCAAACGGGGGAATGACACATGACCGCTTCCTTGACCCAACCGGCCTTCCGCCGCCTCGGCATGAAGGCGCTGCTCGTGCAGCACGACATCGATGAACGCACGGCCACCGGGCGCGCCGCGACAGCGCTTGCCGAGGAGCTGCGCACGCGGCTCGTCGACGTCGTGATCGCGACGTCCGCCGACGATGCCTGCGCGGTGGTCGCCGCCGATCCGGCGATCCAGTGCCTGCTGCTCAACTGGGAACTCGGCAACGATGCCGACCACGCACCCGCGCAAGCCGTGCTCGACGCGATGCGCGCGCGCAACGCGACCGTGCCCGTGTTCCTGCTCGCGAGCCGCGCGAGCGCATCCGCGATTCCGGTCGACGCCATGCGCAAGGCCGACGACTTCATCTGGATGCTGGAAGACACCACCGCGTTCATCGGCGGCCGGATCGTCGCCGCGATCGAGCGCTACCGCGAAACCGTGCTGCCGCCAATGTTCCGCGCGCTCGCGCAGTTCTCGCGCGTGTATGAGTATTCGTGGCATACGCCCGGCCACACGGGCGGCACCGCGTTCCTGAAATCGCCGGTCGGCCGCGCGTACTTCGAATTCTTCGGCGAATCGCTGTTCCGTTCGGACCTGTCGATCTCGGTCGGCGAACTCGGCTCGCTGCTCGATCACTCGGGCCCGATCGGTGAGAGCGAACGCTATGCGGCGCGCGTGTTCGGCGCGCATCGCACGTATCACGTGACGAACGGCTCGTCGATGTCGAACCGCGTGATCCTGATGGCGAGCGTCACACGCAACCAGGTCGCGCTGTGCGACCGCAACTGCCACAAGTCGGCCGAGCACGCGATGACGATGTCGGGCGCGATTCCGACCTACCTGATTCCGTCGCGCAACCACTACGGGATCATCGGGCCGATCATGCCCGAGCGGCTGACGGCCGCCGCCGTGCGCCTCGCGATCGACGCGAACCCGCTCGTGCGCGGCCGCGACGGCATCGACCCGACGCCCGTGCATGCGCTGATCACGAACTCGACGTACGACGGCCTCTGCTACAACGTCGCGCGCGTCGAGGAACTGCTCGGCCAGAGCGTCGATCGGCTGCATTTCGACGAGGCGTGGTACGGCTACGCGCGCTTCAACCCGATCTACCGCGACCGTCACGCGATGCACGGCGATCCGTCGCAACACGACGCGAGCAAGCCGACCGTGTTCGCGACGCAGTCGACGCACAAGCTGCTCGCCGCGCTGTCGCAGGCGTCGTTCATTCATGTCCGCGACGGCCGCAACCCGATCGAGCACGCACGCTTCAACGAGGCGTACATGATGCATGCGTCGACATCGCCGAACTACGCGATCATCGCGTCGAACGACGTGAGCGCCGCGATGATGGACGGCCCCGGCGGTGAGGCGCTGACGACCGACGCGATCCGCGAGGCCGTCGCGTTCCGCCAGATGCTGGCGCGCCTGCATACGGAATGCGCGGAGAACAACGACTGGTTCTTCAATGGCTGGCAGCCCGATAGCGTCGTCGATCGCAAGACGGGCCGCCGCGTGCGCTTCCACGAAGCGGACGAAACGCTGCTCGCCACCGATCCGTCATGCTGGGTGCTGCATCCGGGCGACACGTGGCACGGCTTCGGCGATATCGAGGACGACTACTGCATGCTCGACCCGATCAAGGTGTCGATCGTCACGCCGGGCGTCGCGTCGCACGGCGGGCTGATGCCGGTCGGCATTCCGGCGTCGGTCGTCACCGCGTATCTCGACCGGCACGGGATCGTCGTCGAGAAGACGACCGACTTCACGATCCTGTTCCTGTTCTCGCTCGGCGTGACGAAGGGCAAGTGGGGCACGCTCGTCAACACGCTGCTCGATTTCAAGCGCGACTACGATGCGAACGCGCCGCTCGAACAAGCGCTGCCCGAACTCGTCGCGCGCTATCCGGAACGCTACGGCAAGCTCGGCCTGCGCGACCTGTGCGACCTGATGTTCAGCGCGATGAGCGACCTGAAGACGACCGAGATGATGTCGCGCGGCTTCTCGACGCTGCCGAAGCCCGACTACAGCCCGGCCGAGGCATTCGAGCATCTCGTGCACAACGACATCGAAATGCTGGAGCTATCGGAAATGGAAGGCCGCACCGTCGCGACGGGCGTCGTGCCCTATCCGCCGGGCATTCCGCTGCTGATGCCCGGCGAGAACGCGGGGCCGGCCGACGGCCCGCTGCTCGGCTACCTGAAGGCGCTCGAGCAGTACGACCTGCGCTTCCCCGGCTTCACGCACGACACGCACGGCGTCGAAGTCGAGGATGGCGTGTACCGGATCGCGTGCATCAAGCAGAAGGCGCGCGATACCAATACGCGCTGAGTGTGCAATGCGCCGCCGCCCGGCGGCGGGCGGCGTCACTCGCAGCCGGCGTCGGCCGCTCAGGCCGCCGGCTGCCCCTTCAGCTGACCGACCCACTCGGCGAGTTGCGCCGCCCCCTCTTCGTCGAGCTTGCCATCGAGTTCGCCGTACCACGACACGATCGCGCCGGCCGGCTGCGTGGCCTTCAGGATCTCGAGGCTCTTCTCCAGGAACGACGAGAAGAACGGAATGCCGCGCATGTAGAGGAAGGTCGAATCGGTAATGCGCATGTGGGCATAGACGTCACGCATCCATGCGAGATGCGGCAGCGCCTCGCGCAGATGGCCGCTTTGCATCAGCGCCGAGATGAAGTTCACGCGCGCGGCGGCGTCGGACTGCTCGTGCGTGTCGTGATTGACCTCGGCGGCCTTCTGCAGCCACGCTTCGCCGCGCGCCACTTCGCCGCACATCACCGACGTCGTCGCGAGCTGCACCGCGTTGTGCGCGCTCGGTTCCTGCTCGAACAACTTGAGCCAGTATTGGAAGGCTTCCGGGTAGCGCTCCATCTCCGAGTACGCGAGCGCGCACAAGCGCGCCGCATCGGGCAGCCGCTCCACGTGCGGCAGGGCGCCCGCGATCGCGTCCTTGGGCCGGCCAGCCTGGAACGCGGCCAGCGCGGGGGCGAGTTCGGGGGCGATGTCGGGCTCGCGCGGCGCGCCCTGTTCGCCCGCTTCTGCGGCGTCGTGCGTCGACGGCGCCGGCGACGACGCTTCATCGCGCGATTTCTTTCCGAACAGCTTTCCCAGCAGGCCCATGATGGTTGTCCTTGTCGTTATCGTTGTGCCGCATGAACGGCGCAAGCCGACCACCACGCGCCGGCTTCTCTCAGTGATGCGCGATCTTACGCCACTGCGGTGTCACCCGAAGAGAACATCGACAGGAATCGGTACCGCGCTCAAGCGTCCCGTGCGCTTTCGCCGCGACTCATCCCGCGGCGATAAGCGGCCGGGCTCGTCGCTGCGACACGCCGGAAATGCCGGCGCAGCGATTCCTCGGAACCGAACCCCGCGCGCGCCGCGACCTGCGCGAGCGACAGCGCGGGATGCGCTTCGAGCATGTCCTTCGCGACGTTCACGCGTTCACGGATCAGCCACGCGAGCGGTGACATCCCCGTCGCGTCCGCGAACTGACGCTGCAGCGTGCGCGTGCTCATCGCGGCCTGTGCGGCGAGCGACGCGAGCGTATGCGGCTCGGCCGCGTGCGCGCGCATCCAGTCGATCAGCTTCGCGAGCCGGTCGGTGCCGCCCGGCGCGACCGGGCGCGGCACGAACTGCGCCTGCCCGCCATCGCGATGCGGCGGCAGCACGAGGCGCTGCGCGACCCGGTTCGCGATCGCGCCGCCGTGATCGCGGCGCACGAGATGCAGCAGCATGTCGAGCCCCGCCGCCGACCCGGCAGACGTGACGACCTGCCCTTCGTCGACGTAAAGCGCATCGGGATTCACGCGCAGCGCGGGATAGCGCGCCTGCAGTTTCTCCGCGTAGCGCCAGTGGGTCGTCACCGTGAGGCCGTCGAGCACGCCGGCCGCCGCCAGCACGAACACGCCCGAGCAGATCGAGCAGAGCCGCGCGCCGCGGCGATGCGCGGCCCGCAGTTTCTTCAGCAACGGCTCGGGCGGCGGTTCGTCCGGATCGCGCCAGCCGGGAATCACGATGGTGTCGGCGCGATCGAGCGTCGCGAGCCGGTACGGCGCGGCGACCGTGATGCCGCCTGCCGCGCGCACGGGCCCCGGCTCGCTCGCGCAGACCGCGAAGCGATACCAGTCGACCCCGAGCTCGGGGCGTTCGAGGGCGAACAGTTCGACCACGCAGCCGAATTCGAACGTGCAGAGGCGATCGTAGGCGAGCGCGACGACGAGATGATTATGCATGGCGCGATGTTACCGGAACTTGTCGATCGCGCCACTGCCGCGAAACGCGCCGAACCGAGATACTGCCCTTCATTCCACCGCGTTCCGCACAACCTTCAGGAGAACCTGCTCATGTCCTACGTCACCGACGTGCCCGCCGCCGACAGCCCCGCCGCCCTCGCACATTTCGAGGCGTCGCTGCGCTTCGAGACCGATTGCTGGGACGTGCACGACGCGCTCGCATCGGGTGCACCCGATTTCGTGCTGCTCGACGTGCGCGGCCCCGATCAGTTCGCCGCCGGCCACGTGCCCGGCGCGCGCAACCTGCCGCGCCGCAAGATCATCGAGAGCAAGCTCGCCGGCTATCCGGCCGGCACGCTGTTCGTCGTCTACTGCGCGGGCCCGCACTGCAACGGCGCCGCGCGCGCGGCGATCCAGCTTGCGCGCCTCGGCCGGCCGGTCAAGCTGATGATCGGCGGCGTGACGGGCTGGCTCGACGAAGGTTTCGCGCTGAGCAACGAAGTGCAGCCGGCGGACGCCGAAGCCGGCTGATCGTCATTAAAATCGCAACAATCAATTGCCAGCGCACGGCCTGCACGCGAACGGAAAAAGCGCGACAATCAGTCCCATTGCAGTTCGGATGGAGCAGCAACATGCAGAACGCAGTCCTGATTCAAGTGGCCGGTTCGGTGGCCGCGATCGCGATCTATTTTCTGCCGGCGGTCATTGCCGACCGGCGTGGCCGGCACGACAAGCTGACGGTCGCGATGTTCAACGCACTGTTCGGATGGACCGGCATCGGCTGGCTGATGACGCTCTACTGGGCCTGCCAGCCGAACCCGAGCACCGATGTCGCGCAGACGATCCTCGCGAAGCGCCGCGGTATCAGCATGCGGACCTTCTCGACCGGTCTCGTCGAACGCGTGCAGCGCCGCGTCGCCGCCCAGGAACAATGGGCCGAGAAGCAAGGCTGCCGTTAAGTCCCTCTTTCCCGTTCACCGTGCCGCGTCGAACTTCGGCATCCTGACGTTGGTCGACGCGCGGTAACTCCACGCCAGCCCGTCGTGCGTCGCGCCCCCGCCCGCACGCAGCCACGCACCGAACGCCCCCGTCGTCACTGCCCGCGCGATCCGCTCGCCCGGGCACGCATGCGGCCCCGTGCCGAAGCCGAAATTCGGCCCGGCCGCGCGGCCGGGCATGAATCGGTGCGGTTCGCGATGCACGGCCGGGTCGCGGTTCGCGGCGGCAAGCACGACGAGGATCGCGTCGCCGGCTTCGACGGTCACGCCTTCGATCGTCGTGCGCGATGCAACGAAGCGGCGCGTGTTCTGCACCGGTGAGTCGAAGCGCCCGACTTCGGCAACGAATGCGTCCAGCGCGGCATCGTCCGGCACGACGCGATCGGCGCCCGTTTCCGCTTCCCCGTTCCACGCCACCAGCGCATTGCCGAGCCACGCGGCGGTCGCCTCGCAGGTCTGCGACAGCAGCCCGACGAGATTCGCGACCAGCGCGCCGCTCGCCTGCCAGCCCGACGCGCGGGCCGCCTGCTGCACCGTGGCGACGAGCGTGCCGTCGTGCGCATGCGTCTGCGCGACGCGCTCCGTCATCCGGTCGAGCAGCTTTCGCGCAGCGTCGCTCGCGCGGGCCAGTGCCGCGGCATCCGACAACGGCGACAGCGCGGCGACGAAGTCGACGACCTGCGCCGCGATGTCGTCGAGCTGCGTCTCGTCGAAGCCGAGCAGATCGGCAACCGCGCAGACGGGCACCGTCATGCACCACGCGTTCAGCGCGCCGGCATCATGCGGCGCCGACAAGCGCCGCGCGGCAAGCTGTTCGGCACGGTCGCGCAATGCAACCGTATCGATCGGCGCGAACGCCGTGCGCAGCGCCTGCTTCGGCACGTCGTGCCGCAACGCGCCGTCGTTCATGCGCACCAGCTCGCCGAAC
>NZ_JAAGPO010000127.1:0-244 GCF_017104825.1 Burkholderia sp. Ac-20345
GACGTCACATTAAAAAAAAAAAAAATAAATAATTATGGTCGGCCACGTGGTATTAGTCATAACTTATTTGACTCCAGTCCTCCAGTCGACTTCTCACATAGACAGCGTCTCGCACAGTCACAGTCACCTGTCAGTTCCATCACACTACGTCGAGTTGCAGTTTGCTACTCACTAGTTACAGTTCCACTCGAATCCTCACGTCCATATCTCCACCACTCGTAAGCAGTGTTACCTCTACAATCAA
>NZ_JAAGPO010000128.1:0-29946 GCF_017104825.1 Burkholderia sp. Ac-20345
TGCCCCAGAGCGATGCGCCGCCGTGCGCGGTGTCGCCCGTCAGCGCACGGGCGCTTTGCGTCTCGACGGCCGACGTGCCGGCCAGCGCGGCACCGAATGTGTCGAGCACGTGCCGCCTGGCCTTCGCGACGACCTCCTCCGGCAACGCGTCGGCGGCCGTCTGCGCGACGAACGCCGCGAGCCGCGTTGCGCGTGTTTGCGCATCCGTCGTCATCTCGCCGACTCCTCGGCCACGCAGTGCGCGAACACGTCGACCGGATGGCCCGGTTCATTGACGGGTGCCTGGGTGCGCCACCAGCGTGCGATGTCGCGCCCGGTGGCGAACCACACGTCGCCAGCGTCGCGCAGGTGAGCCAGCAACACCCGCAGCAGATCGATGCGCGCCGGCGTGCCGATGATCTCGGGATGCAGGCGCAGCACGCAGCACAGCCCGAAGCGCCGGAACCCGTCGACGTCGCGCAGCCAGTTGTCGAGCACGTCGCGATAGGCCGCGATACGAGGCTGGCCGGCAGGCACGGGCGGCGACAGGTTGAACGCGAAGTACGGCTCGTCGTCGAGTTCGTCGTGGAGCGGCAATTCGACGAGCCGCGCACCTTCCGTGCCGCCGTCGCCGCGCGGATGCACGTACGGCCGATCGTCGCCGCGCCACGACGACGACCACGTGAAGCCCTCCGCGACGAGAAAATCCGTGAAACCGTCGGCCCAGTTGCCGGTGAACGAGCGAAACCCTTCCACGTCGCGGCCGGTCGCGTCCGCCAGCGCCGCACGCCCGGCGCGGCACGCATCGATCTGCGCGGCGAGCGGCAGCACATCGAAATCCTCGCAGCGATAACCGCTCACGCCGAGCTCGTGGCCGGCCGCCGCGATCTCGCGCACCGCGGCCCCGTGGGTTTCGGCCACGACGCCGGGCACGAACCAGCTCGCCGGTACGCCGAACGCGTCGAATGCCGCGAGCAACCGGTCGACGCCTCGGGTCGCGCCGTAGCGCCACACCGACAGCGATTTCTCGCGGCCGACGATGCGCGGCTCGCGGGTCTGGATGCCATGAATGTCGTTGAAGTCGACCGTGATCGCGACCGCGCAGCGCGCGCCGCCCGGCCATGCAGGAAATATCGTCACGCGTTGCTCCGTTGCGTCGGTTGTGCATCTCGCGTGGCTTGCGCGAGCCACCAGTCGGCCACTTCGCGACAGCGCGCGAACCATACGCCATCCCGTGCGCGCATGTGCGCGAACCACGCCTCCAGTAGCGCGATGCGCCCCGGCTTGCCGCAGACCTTCGGATGCAGCAGCGTCGTCAGGCACAGCCCTTCGCGGTACACGCCGTCGAATTCGCGCATCCAGTTGTCGAGTGTCGCGCCGTAACCGGCGATCCGGTCGAGCCCGGCCGGATAGTCGGGGTTGCGGTGATACGCGAGCGACGCGTAATCGTCGGTCTCCCAGCGGCCCGGAATCTCGACGAGCGGCGGCGCGCCGTCCGCGCCGTGCAGCAGGTACGGCCGGTCGTCGCCGCGCATCGAACTCGAATAGCGCACGCCCGCCTCGCGCAGCACGGCCACGGTCGCGTCGCTCCAGTCGCCGGACGGCGTGCGAAACCCGACCGGCCGCACGCCGAGCGTGCGCGCGAAGACGTCGGCCGACCGCGCCATGATTTCGCGCTGCCGCTCGGGCTCGAGCATCCAGAACGCTTCGTGCCGATAGCCGTGATAGCCGATTTCGTGGCCGCGCTCGACGATCGCCGCGCATTGCGCGGGCCACGTCTGCGCGATCCACGCGGGCACGAAGAACGTCGCGGGCAGGTCGAACGACGCGAGCATGTCGAGCAACCGGCCGAGCGCGCGCCACGGCCCGTAGCTGCCGAGCGTGAAATACGCGGGGTTGCGCCAGATCGACCCGTTCAGCATCGCGTCGCCGGTCGGGCCGTCGAGATCGAACGCGAGCGCGACGCATGCGCGCTTCGCGTCCGGCCAGCGGGGAGCGAGGTCCGTCATCTCGAGCTCAGCGCGTCGCGTTGATCGTCGCCTTCGCCACCGCGTGCTCCTGCAGCCCCCATTTTGCGAGCAGCTTCTGGTACGAACCGTCGGCGATCAGCTGGTTGAGCGCCGTCGTCAGCGCGCTGCTCAGCGCGGTATTGCCCTTCGCGACGCCGATACCCGTGTATTGCGACAGGAACGGCTTGCCGACCGGCGCATACGCGTTCTGTTCGAGACTGTTCTGGTACGGCAGCGTCTCGCCGCCCTGCACGGCCGCGTCGATGCGGTTCTGGCGCAATTGCATCCGCGCATCCGCCGAGCCGTCGGTGCCGATCACGACGATCGCAGGCTTGCCGGCCTTCACGCAGTTCTCCGCGCTCCACGCAGTCGTGTTGTCGGGAAACGACGTGCGCCGGCTCGACCCGACGCGCTTGCCGCACAGCGCGTTCATCTGCGCGAACTCGCCGGCTCGCGCCTTCAGCGTGTAGAACTGCGGGCCCGTCTCGATGTAGTCGACGAAGGTCACCGCATCGCGGCGGGTCGGCAGGTCGGTCATGCCGGACAGGATCATGTCGACGCGTTGGGTGGCAACCGCGCTCATCATCTGGTCGAAGCTGGTTTCGACCCAGTTCAGTTTCGCGCCCATCTTCGCGGCCAGTGCCTCGCCGAGATCGACGTCGAAGCCCGCCAGCTTGTCGGTCGCCGGGTCCTTGTATTCGAACGGCGGATAGTTCGGCACGATCGCGACGTTCAGCGTGCGTTTCGCGCTCGCGGATTGCGCGGCGGCGTACGACGCGTGGAGCGCGAGCGCGCCGAATGCGACGGCGGCCAGCGTGCGGGTCAGGACGGATGCTTTCATGGGATGTCGCCTTGTCGTAATGAAGTCATGGGGGGACTGCGCCGCTCTCGGTGACGGCTCGATCGATCGGGGGCCCGGCCCGTTCATGCAATCACGGCGGAGATGAAGTCGCGCGTGCGCGCATGCGTCGGCGCGGACAGCACCTGGTCGGGCGGCCCGCTCTCGACGATCCGGCCGCCGTCCATGAACACGACACGGTCGGCCACCTCGCGCGCGAACCCGAGCTCGTGCGTGACGACGATCATCGTCATCCCGCTCTTCGCGAGATCGCGCATCACGGCCAGCACTTCACCGACGAGTTCAGGGTCGAGCGCCGACGTCGGTTCGTCGAACAGGATCAGTTGCGGATGCATCGCGAGCGCCCGCGCGATCGCGACGCGCTGTTGCTGGCCGCCCGACAGCTCGACCGGAAACGCGTCGCACTTGTGCCCGAGCCCGACGCGCGCGAGCAGCGCGCGCGCTTCCTCCTCGGCTTGCGCGCGGCGGCGCTTGAGCACCTGCACGGGGCCTTCGATCACGTTCTCGAGCGCGGTCTTGTGCGGAAACAGGTTGAAGCGCTGGAACACCATGCTGGTCGCGAGCCGCTGGCGCGCGACCTGGCGCTCCGACAGCTCGTGAAGCCGGTCGCCGGTGCGCCGGTAGCCGGCCAGCTCGCCGTTGACCCACAGCGCGCCCGCGCTGATCGTCTCGAGCTGGTTGATGCAGCGCAGGAACGTGCTCTTGCCCGAGCCCGACGGCCCGATGATGCACAGCACTTCGCCCGGCGCGACATCGAGCGTGATGCCGTGCAGCGCCTGGAAATCGCCGTACGACTTGCGCACGTCGACCGCGCGAACGACCGCGTTCGTCATGACGTTCTCCCGATGGTTGAGGATCGTATCGTTCATTTGCGCCCTGCCGCGCGGCCCGCGCCGCGTGCGTAGCGCCGTTCGACGCGCGCCTGCGCGAGCGACAGCACGGTCACGACCGCGAGATACCAGATGCCGGCAACGATCAGCAGCTCGATCACGCGGGCGTTCGCGTAATAGATGTTCTGCGCGTTGTGCAGCATCTCCGCGTATTGCACGACGCTCGCGAGCGACGTCAGCTTGACCATGCCGATCAGCTCGTTGCCGATCGGCGGCACGATCACGCGCATCGCCTGCGGCAGGATGATCCGGCGCAGCGCCTGCAGGCGCGCCATGCCGATCGATTTCGCGGCCTCGTACTGGCCGGTGTCGACCGACAGCAGCCCTGCGCGCACGACCTCCGACGTATACGCGCCCTGGTTGATCCCGAGCCCGAGCACGGCCGCGAGGAACGGCGTCATCACGTCGACGGTCCGGTATTCGGCGATGCCCGGGATGCCGAGCGTCGGAAACACCAGCGCGAGGTTGAACCACAGCAGCAGCTGCAGGATCACCGGCGTGCCGCGGAACAGCCAGATGTAGCCCTGCGCGATCGCGCCGAGCACCGGGTTCGACGACAGCCGCATCACCGCGGTGACGACGCCGAGCACGACACCGAGTGTCATCGCAAGCACGGTCATCACGATCGTGTTGCCGAGCCCCGTCAGGATCGAGTGCGCGGTGAGGAACTGGCCGACGACGCGCCACTCGATCTGGCCGCGCGCGAACGCGGCGACCACATAGGCAAGCGCGGCGATGATCGCGATCGATGCGACATAACGGCCCCAGTAGCGCCGGCGCACGCGCACGAGGCCGGCTGTGTCGTCTGCCGCGGGGCCGGCCGGCACGGATGCGCGGTCGAGACGGCTCGAATCGGATGCGCTCAGCATGACGGCCCCCGGTAGTCGGCCGCCCACGCGGCCTGGCGTTCGATTGCTTCGCCCAGGCGGCCGATCTGCTCGCGCACACGGGCGGGCGACGTGCCGCCCGCACCGCCGCGGGCCGCGACGGCCGCGTCGAGCGTCAGATGCGCGCGCACCGCCGGCGCGAGCCGCGCGTCGACGGCCTGCAGCTGTGCCGCGCTCGCATCCGCGAGCTCGATGCCGTCCCGTTCGCACGCGCGCACGAGCGCGCCGGTGATTTCGTGCGCTTCGCTGAACGGCACCCCCGTCAGCGCCAGCCAGTCGGCGACTTCAGTGGCGAGCGTGAAACCGAGCGGTGCCTGGCGACGCATCTCGTCGACGTTCACGCGCATCGTGCGGATCATCCCGGCCATCGCCGGCAACACGAGTTCGAGCGTGTCGATCGCATCGAACGCGGCGATCTTGTCTTCCGCGAGATCGCGGTTGTACGCGAGCGGCAGCGATTTCAGCGTCGCGAGCAGGCCCGTGAGATTGCCGATCAGGCGCCCTGCCTTGCCGCGCGTGAGTTCCGCGATGTCCGGGTTCTTCTTCTGCGGCATGATCGAGCTGCCCGTCGCATAGCCGTCGTCGAGTTCCACCCAGCGGAATTGTCGCGACGTCCACAGGATCACTTCTTCCGACAGGCGGGACAGGTTGACGGCCAGCATGCTCGTGACGAACGAGAATTCGGCGACGTGATCGCGGGCCGCCACCGCGTCGATCGAGTTCTCGCACGGCGCGTCATAACCGAGCTCCTGCGCGGACAGCTCGGGCCGCACGCAGATCGCCGAACCGGCGAGCGCGGCTGCGCCGAGCGGCGAACGCGCGGTGCGACGGTCCCAGTCGACCAGGCGGTCGGCGTCGCGATACAGCGACTGCGCGTGCGCGAGCAACTGATGGCCGAACACGATCGGCTGGGCCGGCTGCAGGTGGGTGAATCCGGCCGTCACCGTATCGACGTGCCGGCTCGCCTGGCCGACCAGCGCGTCCTGCAGGTCGAGCACGCCGCGCACCAGCTGGCGCGCCTTGTCGCGCAGGTACAGGCGCAGGTCGTTCGCCGCCTGGTCGTTGCGCGAGCGCCCGGCGCGCAGCTTGCCGCCCAGCGCCGGCAGCCGCTGCGTGAGTACGCGCTCGAGGAAGGTATGCACGTCCTCGTCGGCCAGCGACGGCGCGATCGCGCCGGCCGCGTAGTCGCGTGCGATGCCGTCCATCGCGGCCAGCAGTTGCGCCAGTTCGTCGTCGCTCAAGATGCCTGCGCGATTCAGCTCTCGCGCATGCGCACGGGAGCCCGCCAGGTCGTACGGCACGAGACGGAAAAAACTCGGATCGGAGCGGGACAGGTTCAGCAGCGCATCGGACGGCTGCGACTGGAAGCGGCCGCCCCACAGGCGTTCGATCGGTTCGGTAAGGCTCATTGCGGTCGACCTCGACTCGGTTGGATTGCCCCCACTGTAGGCATTCAATTTTTTTTGTTGTAGCGAGAAATTGAATCCGCTTAAATGAAATTTTTCTCAGCACAGCGTCGTTCGACGCGCCTGCCGATGCGCAACCGCCTGCCCCCGCTGAACCCGCTTCGTGCGTTCGAAGCCGCCGCCCGGCGCGGCAGCGTGTCGGCCGCCGCCGACGAACTGCACGTGACCGCGAGCGCGGTCAGCCACCAGATCCGGATTCTCGAAAGCACGCTCGGCGTCGCGCTTTTCGTCAGATCAAAGGCGCGCGTGAAGCTCACGCCGGAAGGCGAGGCGCTGCTGGAGCCGGTCGGCGCCGCGTTCGACATGATCGCGAACGCGACCGTCAGGCTTGATTCGCCGGCCGCCGCCGGCGATCTGGTCGTGTCGACGCCGCTGTCGCTGACGTCGCGCTGGCTCGCCAGGCACATCGGCGATTTTCTCGAGCGCTACCCGGGTATCCACCTGAAAGTGATTCCGTCGAACGACGAGCGCGAGATTTATTCGCCGGACGTCGACGTCTGCATTCGCTACGGGGAAGGCAACTGGCGCAACCGGCATGTCGAGCTGCTCGAGCATCCGGCGCTGTTTCCGGTCGTGAGCCCGGCCTTGATGAACGGGCCGGATGCGATCCGCAAGGTGCAGGATCTCGCGGGACGCACGCTGTTCTGCGAGCATGCGGGTTCGTGGATGCGCTGGCTGGCGGAAGCGAACGCCGACCAGCTGCCGGGCATCCGCATTCTCGAAATCGGCAACGCGCACATCGGCGTCGAAGCCGCGGTGCACGGGCAAGGCGTGGCGCTCGGCGACAGCCTGTCGGTGCGCGACGACCTGATCGACGGCACGCTCGTGCGGCCGTTCAGCGCCACGGTGCCGTCACGTCATGCTTACTATCTCGTCACGCGTCAGGAACTGGCCGACTCGCCGCTCGTGACCGCGTTCACGTCGTGGCTGCGCGCGCGCCTCGCGTGACGTGCGTCGCGACGCGAGGCCGGGCTCAGGTCGCGAGACTCGCAAGATCGTCCCACACCATCACGATGTTGTGCGACCGCCAGATCGGGCCCGGATCGATGTACTCGCCGGCAAGCCGGCCGTGCAGCGCCTCATAGAACGCGATCGCAGCGTCGTTTCCGGTGACGACACTCAACGCGGCGCCGTGGTAGCCCAACCGGCTCAAATGCATCGCCAGTCGCGCCAGCAGCTGACGGCCGATGCCGCGCCGCTTGTACCCGGGATCGACATACAGGAATTTGATCTCGCCGCGGCCGTCGAAGATCGATTCCGACGGCGCGCCGGCCGCGCCGATCCCAACGATCCTGTCGTCGGTCTCCGCAATCAGCACGAGCTGGTGCGCGTCGTTCGACGACAGCTTTTCCCGCCATTTCCTGCCACGATAGCGTTCGTCGAGGACGGCGTACGCTTGCGCCGGCGCGAGATCCCTGTAGGTATGCCGCCAGACCTTGACGTGAAAATCGGCGATCGCCTGCGCATCGTCGAGATGGGCGGACCGGATGGCTATGCCAGTCATCGAAAACTCTCCCGGGCGGCGTGGCGATGGTGGGTATGGCGTGCATCGCGGATTGTCCGCGATCCGTGCAGCGATGTCGATCACCGCTCATCGCCGGCGGCCGGGCATGCCGAACGTGCCCGCCGTTTCCTTCGTCAACCCCGCACGCGCCGCATCCTGAGCGTCGCCGACGGCGACTCGCCGAACGCCCGCTTGTACTCGATCGCGAACCGCCCGAGGTGCGCGAAGCCCCATTTCAGCGCGATGTCCGTCACCGAGGCGAGCCCCGGCGACGCGTCGGCCAGCAGCTCCTCGCGCACATGTTGCAGCCGCAACTGCCGGACGAAGCCCATCGGCGTGATCCCGTGGCGATGGCGGAAGCCGGCGAACAGCGTGCTCGGGCTGACGCCGGCGAGTTCGGCGAGCCGCTCGATCGTCAGCGACTCGTCGAGATGCGCGCGGATGTAGTCCTCGACGCGCCGCACGTAGAACGGCGCGAGCGCCACCGGCAAGTGCCGCGTGCCGTTGCGCGCGCTGTTCGGGTGGCCGTGCAGCAGCAGGTTGAGCAGCGTCGATTCGAGCTGCTCGAACGCGAGCGGATGACGCAGCGGATGCGCATCCGTCGCGATCGCCCCGGCGAGGATCGGCAGCATCTGCGCCAGACACGTCCCCTGCGACGACGACAGGCTGAATTCCGGCTCGAATTCGACCGGCGCGCGCCGGTCGTCGCCGAAATGCCGCTGCGCGTGGCGCTCCATCACTTCGCGTTCGATGCGCAGGATCACCTGCGGGCACGCATCGCCCCAGCGCATCTTCAGCGACAGCGTCGGCGAGATCAGCGACGCGGTGCCCGGCGACGACACGAAACGCGCCGACCCGCACTCGATTTCCGCGTCGCCGCGCAGCGGAATCTGCAACAGGAAGAAGTGCTCGAGCGGCCCGGGCTCGATGCTGACGCCACCGCCGTAATCGAGCAGGTTCAACGACAGGTTGCCCCAGCGCGCATGATGCATGCAGCTGTGCAGCGCGCGCGATTCGCCGGTCGGCGTGAGCCGGTGCGGCTTGAATACGTCGGCGACGCGTGCGCGAACCTCGTCGACGTCGTTCGACTGCAGCAGCAGGTTGTCGTGATTGAAACAGGCCGTATCCGGCAGCCAGCCTGTTCCGGAAATTTGCGCCATCGATGTTCTCCCGTCATGCTCGATTGCACTCGCGCCGTGCATGCGTTCCCGGTATGGGGGCATCCGCCGCACGATCCGGATAGCGCCCGGAGTATCCGGACAGTCCGGCCGCCAAAGCACGCAAGTCCCGCGCAAACGACGCAAGAAGCGGACCGTTCGCGCATCGTAGAAAACTGTGCGGGCCTTCCGCATCCGCACATACCCGCAGTCAGCCGCGCGCCTGCCCACGCACGGCGGCCGGTGCAACAGGTTTCCGGAATTCGCGGATACCGGCCGAAGAAAGCGGATAGAAACACCCATTTCGTCCGCCAATACTGGGCCCGTCGCAGCAATGAAACGAATGGAGGGACACATGGAAGGACGTCACATCGAGATTCCGTCGCCGGACGGCGGCACGTTTCGCGCATACCTGAGCACACCGGCCGCCGGCAAGGGGCCCGGCATCGTGCTGTGCCACGAGATCTTCGGCGCGAACGCAACGATGCGGGAAGCAGCCGACTACTACGCGGAGGAAGGCTATACGGTACTCGTGCCCGACCTGTTCTGGCGCCAGGCGCCGGGGATCGAACTCGGTTACACAGCCACCGATGCCGAGCGCGCGATGGCCCTTTACCGCGAATACGACGAGAACAAGGGCGTCGAGGACATCGGCGCCGCGCTGGGCGCACTCAAGCAGTTGCCGGAATGCACGGGCGAAGCCGGCGTGCTCGGCTACTGCCTCGGCGGCAAGCTCGCCTATCTCGCCGCGTGCCGGCTGCCGGGCGTGGCTGCGGCGGTCAGCTACTACGGCGTGGGCATCGAGCAGGCGCTCGACGAGGCGTCGCACCTGCACGGCCGGCTCGTGCTGCAGATCGCGGGCCAGGACCGCTTCTGCCCGCCCGACGTGCAGCAGCGCATCGCCGAAGCGCTCGCCGGGCGCGACGACGTCGAAGTGTATGTGTATCCGGGCGTCGATCACGCGTTCGCGCGCGCCGGCGGCGATCATTTCGACAAGGCTGCCGCGGTGATGGCCCACCAGCGCGCGATCGCCGCGTTCCGCGCCGCGCTCGGCCCGCGCTACGACCTGTCCACACTGTGGGAAGCGCACCTCAAGCACGAATTCGACACGCGCAACGTCGATGCAACGATGGCGACGATGGTTGCCGAACCGTACGTCAACCATATTCCGACGCTGACGGGCGGCGTGGGCTACGACGAACTCAAGCGCTTCTACACGCATCATTTCGTGCATGCGAATCCGCCGGACACGACGATCACGCCGATCTCGCGCACGATCGGCGCGAGCCAGATCGTCGACGAGCTGCTGTTCTGCTTCACGCACACCACCGAAATCGACTGGATGCTGCCGGGCGTCGCACCGACCGGCAAGCGCGTCGAGATTCCGCTCGTCGCGATCGTCAAGTTCCGCGGCGACAAGCTCTATCACGAGCACATCTACTGGGACCAGGCGAGCGTGCTCGTGCAGATCGGCCTGCTCGATCCGGCCGGCCTGCCCGTCGCGGGCGTCGAAACGGCCCGCAAGCTGCTCGACGAAGCCGTGCCGTCGAACGGCCTGATGCGCCGCTGGCACGACAGCGAGCCGTCGTCGGGTGCGCATTGACGCGACCCTTCCCTCACCCAACGATTTCCGGAGACACCCCATGACTGCCCTTGCTGGCAAAGTCGCGATCGTCACCGGCGGCGCCACGCTGATCGGCGCCGCGGTCGCGCAGGACCTGAGCCGCGCCGGTGCGTGCGTCGCGATTCTCGATCTGGATGCACAGAACGGTGCGCGCGTAGCCGATTCGCTTGGCGAACGGGCGATGTTCGTCGCGCTCGACATCACCGATGATCGCGCGATCGAGCGCGCGGTATCGGCCATCGTCGAGCGGTTCGGCGCGATCGACGTGCTCGTCAACCTCGCGTGCAGCTACGTCGACAACGGTATCCAGGCGACCCGCAACGACTGGCTCGCCGCGATGGACGTCAACGTCGTGTCGGCGGCGATGCTCGCGAAGGCCGTGCATCCGCACATGGTCCGGCGCGGCGGCGGCGCGATCGTGAACTTCAGCTCGATCTCGGCCCAGTGCGCGCAGACCGGCCGCTGGCTGTACCCGACCTCCAAGGCGGCGATCCGCCAGCTCACGCGCAGCATGGCGATGGATCTCGCGCCCGACCGCATTCGCGTCAACTCGGTGTCGCCGGGATGGACGTGGTCGCGCGTGATGGACGAGATGACGCACGGCGACCGTGCGAAGACCGATCGCGTCGCCGCGCCGTTCCACCTGCTCGGCCGCGTCGGCGATCCGTCCGAGGTCGCGCAGGTCGTGACGTTCCTGTGCAGCGACGCGGCGAGCTTCGTGACGGGCGCCGACTACGCGGTGGACGGCGGCTATTCCGCGATGGGCCCCGAACAGGCGGTGCCGGCCATTCCGCGCCTCGCGGAATGACCGCTGCCCGCCGCCGCTTTCCGCCACCCTTTTTCCGGCCGGCATCCGGCCACCCAAGGACCTACTCATGAGACGCATCGCCATCGTCGGCGCCGGCCAGTCCGGCCTGCAACTCGCCTTCGCCCTGCTCGACCAGGGCTACCACGTCACGCTCGCGACGAACCGCGACGCCGAGCAGATCCGCACGGGCAAGGTCATGTCGAGCCAGTGCATGTTTCACACGTCGTTGCAGATCGAGCGCGATCTCGGCCTGAATACGTGGGAGGAAGCGTGCCCGTCCGTCGAAGGAATCGGCATCGCGGTGCCGCATCCGGACGGCAACGGCCGCAAGGCGATCGACTGGTCGTCGCGGCTGACCCGCTATGCGCAGTCGGTCGACCAGCGCGTGAAAATGGCCGACTGGCTCGACGGCGTGCGGCGCCGCGGCGCGGACGTGCGCATTGCCGACATCGGCGTGCCCGAACTCGAGGAACTGGCGCGCAGCCATGACCTCGTGCTGCTCGCGGCCGGCAAGGGCGAGATCGTCAACCTGCTCGGCCGCGACGATGCGCGCAGCGCGTTCGACCGCCCGCAACGCGCGCTGGCCCTCACCTACGTGAAAGGGATGACGCCGAGCCAGCCGTATTCGCGCGTGCGCTTCAACCTGCTGCCCGGCATCGGCGAGTATTTCGTGTTCCCCGCGCTGACCACGACGGGCCCGTGCGAAATCATGGTGTTCGAAGGCATTCCGGGCGGCCCGCTCGACTGCTGGGCCGATGTGAAGACGCCCGAGCAGCATCTGGACCGGAGCCTGTCGTTCCTGCAGCACTATGTGCCGTGGGAATTCGAGCGCTGCCGCGACGTCGAGCTCACCGATCCGAACGGCACGCTGGCCGGACGCTTCGCGCCGACGGTGCGCAAGCCGTTCTTCCGGCTGCCGTCGGGCCGCACGGTGTTCGGGATGGCCGATGCGGTGGTTGTCAACGATCCGATCACCGGCCAGGGATCGAACAACGCCGCGAAATGCGCAAAGGCGTATTTCGACGCGATCGTCGCGCGCGACGCCGCGCCGTTCGGCGAAGACTGGATGCAGCAGACCTTCGAAGGCTACTGGGCCTATGCGCAGCACGTCGTGCGCTGGACCAACTCGCTGCTCACGCCGCCGCCGCCGCACATCCTCGAACTGCTCGGCGCGGCCGGCCAGTTGCCGTCGCTCGCCGCGACGATCGTCGATGGCTTCGACGATCCGCGCCGGTTCTCGCCGTGGTGGTTCGAGCCGTCGGCCTGCGCGGCGATGATCCGCGAACACAGCGTCCGTGCGGAGTGACCGGCATGGACACGACCGCTACCGATCGCCCGGCCCTCGACCCGATGCAGTTGCGCGCCGCATTCGGGCAATTCCCGACCGGCGTCACCGTGATCACCACGTGCGCGGCCGACGGACGCAAGGTGGGCCTCACCGCCAATTCGTTCTCGTCGCTGTCGCTTGATCCGCCGCTCGTGCTGTGGAGCCTGCGCAAGGTCGCGCCGAGCCGCCCGGATTTCGTCGCGGCCACCCATTTCGCGATCAACATCCTCGCGCACGACCAGATCGAGCTGTCGCGCCGCTTCGCGACGCCCTGCGCCGACAAGTTCGACGGCGTGCTTCACGTCGATTCGGAGACGGGCGGCGTGCCCTGCCTCGACGGCGCGAGCGCGCGCTTCGTGTGCCGTAACGTCGGCCATTACGAAGGCGGCGATCACCTGCTGTTCATCGGCCAGATCGAACAGTTCGACGCGAACGGCCATGCGCCGCTGGTGTTCCATGCCGGCCAGTATCGTGCGATCGCCGATCATCCCGATCTTTTTCGTGCCGCTTGATTAGTTATGCAAATAAATATACAGGAGATGGTGACCATGAAATTCGGCTCTCGCCTGCTCGTCGTCGCAGGCCTCACGATCGCCGGCATGGCCGCAAGCGCACCAGCCGGCGCGACCGACCTGCCGGCGGTCAACCTCGGCATGACCAGCTTCCTCGACGGCATGCCGCCGGCCGGCTCCGGCTGGTACGGCACGCAGTACCTGCAGTACTACACGGCCGGTCGCGTCAACGACAATGCGGGCAACAAGGTCGGACTGCCGAAGCAGGACATCGACCTGTTCGCGGGGCTGAGCCAGCTCGTCTATCAGTCGCCGCTGACGTTCGCGGGCATGCATCCCGGCCTCGACGTGATCCTGCCGTGGATCGCGTCCGCGCGGACCGACGACGGCATCGGCAACGTCGCGCTGAATGCGCGTGCGGGCTTCGGCGACCTGCTGATCGGCCCGTTCATCCAGTTCGACCCGGTGATGGGCGCGCAAGGCCCGCGCTTCGCGCAGCGCGTGGAATTCCAGTTCATCGCGCCGACCGGCGCGTACGATCCGTCGCGCGCGATCAACCCCGGCAGCCATTTCTGGTCGTTCGATCCGTACTGGGCGGCGACGCTGTGGCTCACGCCCAAGTGGACCGTGTCGTGGCGGCTGCATTATTTGTGGAACGCGACCAACCATCAGCCGGCCACGTCGCTCGGCCCCGACGTGACGTCGACGCAGGCCGGCCAGGCGATCCACGCGAACTTCGCGACCGAGTACGAAGTGCGCCCCGGCCTGCGGCTGGGGCTCAACGGCTACTGGCTGCGCCAGACCACCGACATGAAGGAAAACGGGCAGGACGTGCCGGGCACGCGGGAGGCCGTATTCGCGATCGGCCCGGGGGCCATGGTTAGCTTCTCGCCGCAGGACCATCTGATGTTCAACGCGTACTTCGAGACCTACGCGCGGAACCGGCCGCAGGGCACGCGGATGGTGCTGCGTTACGTGCATCACTTTCAGTGACGGCCGCGACCGGGTAAGCGGGCCGGATCATTATCGTCGGATGAAAATGCAGGCTGCCGGCACCCACGCGCCTGTCCTATAGTTTTGGAGAAGACAACGCAGGTAATACGTCACGACCACGAAGGGTCCGCGCCATGGCTACCTCAGCAACCTCCCGGTTCTTGTCGAACGTCTCGCGACGGCTGGTGCGCGGCATGGTTGCCTTCGCACCGGCCGTGGTCATCGGCATCGCCGTTTCCGCATGCGGTGGCGACGGTTCGCCTGCCTCGAGCTCGCCCGCGTTCGCGAACGCCGCGCGCCCGCAGATCAACGCACTGCTCTCGGACACGCTGACGCCCGGCGCGGTCGTCTTTGTTCAATCGCCGCAGGGCAACTGGCTCGAATCGTTCGGCACGGCCGTACGAGGCACGAACACGCCGATACCGACGAATGCGCACTTTCGCGTCGGCAGCGTGACGAAGACCTGGACCGGCACGGTGATCCTGCAACTCGTGCAGGAAGGCCGGCTGAGCCTCGGTGACACCGTCAGCAAGTTCGTCGCGAACGTGCCCAACGGCAATACGATCACGATCGAACAGTTGCTGTCCATGCGCAGCGGCCTCTACAACTATTCGACGAATCTCGCATTCAACCAGACGCTCGATGCGCAGCCGGACAAGGTGTGGACCACGTCCGAGTTGCTGGGGATCGCCGAAGGCCAGCCGGTCTATTTCGCGCCCGGCGCGAATTTTCGCTACTCGAATACGAACACGGTGCTGCTCGGGCTCATCATCGAGCAACTGACCGGCATGAGCGCGGCCGATGCGATGAACGCACGCCTGTTTGCGTCGCTCGGCCTGGCCAATACCTTTCTCCCGCCGCAGCAGAATACGTCGCTGCCGGCGCCGGCACCGCAGGGCTATCAATGGGGCACCAATGCGGAGACGACCGACAGCGACGCGCTGTCGCCCCAGCGCCAGGCCGACGCGAAAAACGGCACGCTGCAGCCGACGAACGTGACCGGCGTCAATACGTCTTGGGCGTGGACGGCCGGCTCCGGCATTTCAACCGTGACGGAACTGGCCGCCTACGTGCAGCGGCTGGTCGGCGGCGGCTACCTGAGCGCCGACCTGCAGGCACAACGGCTCGCGAGTTGCACGCCGATCGATCCGTCCGACCCGATGTCGGCGAGCTACTGCCTGGGCCTGGCCAAATTCGGCACGTTCTACGGGCACACGGGCGAGATACCGGGCTTCAATACCTTCATGGGCTACGACCCGGTCACGAAAACGACGATCGTCACGTGGACGAACACGGCTGCCGCGCCCGATGGGCGCGCACCGGCCAACGAAATCGCGCGGATCATCATGGGCGAGCTCAGCAAGGCGGCCGAGGTGCCGAGCGAAGGGCGGCCGTGATGCGGTGAAGGGGAACGTCGCGACCGGCTTTGACGTGTGCCTCAGTCTGCGGCTCAACGGCGACTGCCTGCGGCAGAACACCGGCATGAAGGACGACGCGCACGACGCGCCCGTCAGCGCACGGCATCGGCCGCAACCGCCGTGCCCCCTGACGAAACGGCGTCATTCACCGGCCGACATCGCCCGCCACAAAATGGCGAACAGTTCGTCGAACTGCGCGGTCAGCGGCCGCGTCTCGCCCCGCATCAGATGCATCACCATCACGCGCCCCAGCACGCCCATGAACACGTCCAGCAGCACCTTGCTGGATACCTTGTTGTTCAACGTGCCGCGCGCCTGCCCGTCCTTGAAGACGCCGAGGAAGGCTTCCATCAGCTCCCGGCTCTCATAGATGCCGATGTTCTTGTACCGCGACATGGGCATGGTCGTGAACATCATCAGCATCACCGAAGGATGCTTGTCCATGTAGTCCAGCGTGACCCAGCAGGTCTTGCGCAGGCGCTCGCGCACGTCGTCGATGCCCTGCAGGTGATCGATCATGCGCTCGGCCAGCCGGCCCAGCATCACGTCGAGCATCGCGCAAACCAGCACCTCCTTGCTGCCGAAGTACTTGTAGATGGTTTGCAGCGACACGTTGGCCGCACGGGCCACGTCGGCCAGGCCCACCTCATGGAAATCGCGCCCGGAAAACAGCTCCAGCACGGCCTTCTCGATCCGGGCCAGCGTGTGACCGCGCATCCGCATCAGGAGGGCGCGGCGCTCCTCGGGCTTGAGCGCATCGGGCGCCGCCTGAGCGTCAATGGATGGGTTCCTTTCCTTCATGGAAAGGCATGTTACCAAATTATCTCAAAATGAAGATAAGCCCTCCCGTTGCCTTGCCTTTCATCGCTCGCGTTACGAGAATGGCTCGCACTTGATGCCGATTTTTCACGGATGACGCGTCGCATCAGGTATGCAGAATCGGTAATCAAGATTACCGATATCGGTTGACCCATCGGGAAAACCCGGATCGCAATCACCCGACGAGCACACACCATGGCTATTCAAAATTTCTCCCCGAACTGGATGACCCATGAGCACCAGATGCTCTTCGATACGGCCAACCGTTTCTTCAAGGAGCAGTGGGTTCCCAGGGACGAAGCCTGGCGCCAGGCCGGCATGATGGACCGCCACGCGTGGGAAGAAGCCGGGGCCAACGGCTTCCTGTGTGCGTCGATGCCCGAGGAATACGGCGGCGCGGGTGGCGACTTCGGGCATGAGGCCGCACTGATCCTGGCCCAGGGCGCAGCGGGAATCGGCGGCTTCGGCGGCTCGCTGCACTCGGGCATCGTCGCCCCCTACATCCTGCGCCACGGCACCGAAGCGCAAAAGCAACGCTGGTTGCCGCGCCTCGCCACGGGCGAGCTGATCGGCGCGATTGCGATGACCGAACCCGGCACGGGGTCGGATCTGCAGGCCGTGCGCACCACCGCCACCCGGGATGGCGACCACTACCGCATCAACGGCAGCAAGACCTTCATCACCAACGGCCAGCTCGCCAACCTGGTCATCGTGGTCTGCAAGACCAGCAGGGACGAAGGCGCGCAAGGCATGTCGCTGCTCGTGATCGAGACCGATCAGGCGCCGGGCTTCAGGCGCGGGCGCAACCTCGACAAGCTGGGGATGGATGCGCAGGACACCTCGGAACTGTTCTTCGACGACGTGCGGGTGCCCGTCGACAACCTGCTGGGCGGGAACGAAGGCATGGGCTTCATCCAGCTGATGCAGGAGCTGCCGCAGGAACGGCTGATCGTCGCCGTGGCGGGCATCGCGGCCATGGAGCTGGCGATGCAGGAAACGCTGGCCTACACGAAGGAACGCCAGGCGTTCGGCAAGCCGATCTTCTCGTTCCAGAACACGCGTTTCAAGCTCGCCGAATGCCAGGCGCTGCTGATGGCGTCGCGCACGCTCGTGGACGCGGCCATCGTCGCGCACCTCCGCGGCGAGCTGGGCGTGGACCGCGCAGCGCTCATCAAGTACTGGGTCACCGACAACCAGTGCAAGCTGATCGACGAATGCCTGCAGTTCTTCGGCGGCTACGGCTACATGAAGGAATACCCGATCGCCCGCCTGTACGCCGACGCGCGCGTGCAGCGCATCTACGGCGGGACCAACGAAATCATGAAGGAACTGGCTTCGCGCTACCTGTAAGTACCGGCGCGCCTTCATCCCACCCACCCATCCATCCATCCAGGGAATGTCCCTCATGACCGAAGCCTGTATTTTCGATGCCGTGCGCACGCCGCGCGGCAAGGGCAAGAAAGACGGCGGCCTGCACCAGGCCACCCCCGTATGGCTGCTGCGCACGCTGCTGCAGGCGCTGCAAGCGCGCAGCGGGCTCGACACCGCGCGGGTGGACGACGTGGTGCTGGGCTGCGTGACGCCCGTGGGCGAGCAAGGCGCGGACATTGCCCGCACCGCCGTGCTCGACGCGGGCTGGGCGCAAAGCGTGGCGGGCGTGACGCTGTCGCGCTTCTGCGCGTCGGGGCTGGAAGCCGCCAACCTCGCTGCGGCGAAGATCATGTCGGGAATGGAGGACATGGTGGTTGCCGGCGGTGTCGAATCCATGAGCCGCTGGGCGATGGGCAGCGACGGCGGCGCGTGGGTGATGGATCCGCGCGTCAACAGCGGCACGGCCTTCGTTCCGCAGGGCATCAGCGCCGATCTCGTCGCCACGCTCGAAGGCTTCGGCCGCGGCGATCTCGATGCGTATGCCGCCGAGTCGCATCGCCGTGCAGCGCATGCGCAGGCGCAGGGTTACTTCGCACGGTCGATCGTCCCGGTGACGGATCTCAACGGCCGGCTCCTGCTGGATCGCGACGAAACGGTTCGCCCCGGCGCCTCGGTCGAATCGCTTGCGCAGATCGGCGCCGCGTTTGAAACGATGGGCGCCATGGGCTTCGACGCCACCGCGCTGGACAAATACACGACCATCGAAAGAATCCACCACCACCACCATGCAGGCAACTCGTCCGGCATCGTCGACGGCGCGGCACTGCTGCTGATGGGCAGCAAGGCCGCGGGCGAGCAGGCGGGGCTCAAGCCGCGCGCCCGGGTGCGTGCGTTCGCGGTCACGGGCACCGAGCCCACCATCATGCTCACCGGCCCCACGCCCGCCGTGCGCAAGGCGCTGGCCAAGGCGGGCATGGCGGCCTCGGACATCGACCTGTGGGAGATCAACGAAGCGTTCGCCACCGTGCCGATGAAGACGGCGCGCGATCTCGGCGTGTCGCTCGACAGCGTGAACGTCAACGGCGGCTCGATCGCGATGGGCCACCCGCTGGGCGCGACAGGCGCCATCCTCCTCGGCACCGCGCTGGACGAACTGGAGCGCACCGGCCAATCCACCGCGCTGGCCACCCTGTGCGTCGGCGCCGGCATGGGTATCGCCACCATCATCGAACGCGTTTGAAGAAGGCCCCGCACATGACCCCCTACACCACCCTCTCGTTTGATGTGGACGCCAACGGCATCGGCCTGGTCGCCATCGATCAGCCCGGCCGCGCGATGAACGTGCTCGCCCCCACGCTGATGGAAGATTTCACGCGCGTCATCGGGCACGTGGAACAGGAAGCCGGGATCAAGGGCCTCGTGATCACCTCCGGCAAGCCGAGCTTCATCGTCGGCGCCGACATCGACCAGCTCAGCCGGATCACCTCCGCCGAGCAAGCCTTCCAGTTGAGCGAACAGCTCAAGGCGCTGCTGCGCCGCATGGAAAAATGCGGCAAGCCCGTCGTGGCCGCGCTCAACGGCACCACGCTCGGCGGCGGACTGGAACTGGCGCTGGCCTGCCATGCGCGCTTTGCGATCGACGACCCCAAGGCAAGGATCGGCCTGCCTGAAGTCAAGCTGGGCCTGTTGCCCGGCGGCGGCGGGACCCAGCGCCTGCCGCGCATGATCGGCATCCAGAAGAGCTTCGAGCTGATCACCCAGGGCACCGAGCTGAGCCCGGCCAAGGCGCTGGGTCTCGGCCTGCTGAACGAACTGGCCGCCACGCGCGAGGAACTGCTGCAGCAGGCCCGTGCGTGGTGCGTGGCCAACCCCGCGCCCGTGCAGCCGTGGGACAGCAAGGGTTTTCGCATTCCCGGCGGCGACAGCAAGAGTCCCGCCGTCGTGCAGATGCTGGCCGTTGCGCCCTCCATGGCCAATGCGAAGGCACATGGCAACTACCCGGCCCTTACCCACATCATGAGTTGCCTGTTCGAGGGCTGCCTGCTCGACTTCGACGCCGGCTCGCAGGTGGAGTCGCGCTACTTCGCCGCCTGCGTGATGTCGCAGGTCAGCCGGAACATGATCGGCACGCTGTGGTACCAGCTCAATGCGATCAAGAAGGGGCAGTCGCGCCCCGCCGGCGTGCCGCCGGGCAAGGTGAGGAAGGTGGGCATCCTCGGCGCGGGGATGATGGGCGCGGGCATCGCGTACGTATCGGCCAAGGCGGGGATCGACGTGGTGCTGCTCGATACCACGCAAGAGAACGCCGACAAGGGCAAGGCGTATTCGCAGGGGCTGCTGGAGAAGGCGCTGGCGCGCGGCAAGACCACGCAGGACAAGCGCGACGCCCTGCTCGCGCGCATCCTGCCCACCACGCGCTACGACGACCTGCGGGGCTGCGACCTGGTGGTCGAGGCCGTGTTCGAGGACCGCGCGATCAAGGCCGACTGCACGACGCTGGCCGAGGCCGTCATCGGCGAGGACGCGGTGTTCGCGTCCAACACGTCGACGCTGCCGATCACGGGCCTGGCACTGGTGAGCCGCCGCCCGGCCCACTTCATCGGCCTGCACTTCTTCTCGCCCGTGGACAAGATGCCGCTGGTCGAGATCATCGTGGGCGCGAAGACCTCCGACGAGACGCTGGCGCGCGGCTTCGACTACGTGCTGCAGATCGGCAAGACGCCCATCGTGGTGAATGACAGCCGGGGCTTCTACACGTCGCGCGTGTTCGCCACCTACGTGATGGAGGGCATCGCGATGCTGGCCGAAGGCGTGCATCCGCGCTCCATCGAGGTGGCCGGTCTCAAGGCAGGCATGCCCATGCCGCCGCTGGCGCTGCAGGACGAAGTCTCGCTCGGCCTGTCGTTGCACGTGACTGACCAGACACGCCGCGACCTGGAGGCCGAAGGCAAGGTCTACCCGCCGCACCCCGCCGAGGCCGTGCTGCGCAAGGTGGGCCGCGACCTGGGCCGGGTCGGAAAGAAAGCGGGCAAAGGCTTTTACGATTACCAGGGCAAGGAAAAGTCGTTGTGGCCCGAACTTACCGCGCTCTACCCGCCGCGTGCCGACCAGCCCGCGCAGCAGGAGCTGGTGGATCGCCTGATGTTCATCCAGGCGAACGAGGCCGCGCGCTGCTTCGAGGAAAACGTGGTGCGTTCGGTGGCCGATACCAACATCGGCTCGATCTTCGGCTGGGGCTTTGCGCCACACCATGGCGGGGCCTTGCAGTTCATCAATGCGATGGGCGCGCAACGCTTCGTGCAGCGTGCGCGCGAACTGGCGGCGCAGTATGGCGCGCGATTCGAGCCCGCGGCGATCGTGGTCGAGCAGGCCCGTGCAGGCGGGAGGTTCGACGATGCATGACGCCGCTTTCGCCGGCGGCGCCTTGCCTCCGTTGCTGTCCGGCCTGCGGGTGCTCGATCTCTCGCGCAACCTTCCCGGCCCGTTTGCGACACGCATGCTGACCGATCTGGGCGCGAGCGTCATCAAGGTGGAACCGCCCGAGGGCGACCCGACGCGGCCGCTGGCGGGGCTGTTCGACGCCCTCAACCACGGCAAGGAATGCCGCACCATCGACTTTCGCCATGACGCGGACCTGGATCGGCTGCGCGCCTGGATCAAGGATGCCGACGTGCTGCTCGACAGCTTCCGCCCGGGCGTGTTGCAAAGCCTGGGGCTGGACGGTGCCGCCCTGCATGCGATCAACCCTCGCCTGACGATGGTGTCGATCACCGGCTATGGGCAAAGCGGCCCGTGGGCGTGCAAGGCCGGACATGACCTCAACTTCATGGCGATGTCGGGCGTGCTCGACCAGATGCGCGCCCCCACGGGCGAACCGGCTCAGCCCAATGTGCAATGGGGTGACATCGCGGGCGGGAGCGCGATGGCCTGCATCGCCGTGCTGTCGGGTGTGTTCGACGCGCGGAGAACGGGACGGGGCAGGCACCTCGACGTGAGCATGACCCACGGACTGCACGCGCAGCTCGTGATGCCGCGTGCCACGGGCGCCATGCTGGCAGCGGTGCTGGGCCGCCGCCCCGGCGCAGGCGAGGATCTGCTCAATGGCGCATTGCCTTGCTACGGCCTGTACGCGACGCAGGACGGCCGCCACCTCGCGGTCGGCGCGCTGGAGTTCAAGTTCTGGAAAGCGGCGTGTGAAGTGTTCGACCGCCCCGACTGGGAGGCACGGCACTGGCAGCGCGGGCAAGTGCCCGGCTCCAGCGACTGCGCGGCCCTGCGCGCCGAGGTGGAACGCCTGATCGCGTCGCAACCGCTGGCGGTCTGGAGCGAACGGTTCGCACCGGCGGACGCCTGCGTGACGCCCGTTCTCACGCTGGAGGAGGCTCACGCACATCCTCTTTTCGCGGGTCACGCCCGGCCGCAACCCTGGGCCGAGGTCGGGGCTTGAGGGGCCGGTGACGGAATCACGAGAAAGGACGGAGACAACGCGCGGCCCCGCACGCCGATCGGCCCTCCTCCGCTCACGGGCCGCGAATGCCCTCGTCGATCCGCAGCAGCTGGCCGGCGTTCGCGATCACGATGAGCTCGTTCAGGTCGCGCGACACCTTGTGCCGGCTCCACAGATAGATCGGCTACACGGTCAGGCAGGTCATCGCGATAACCGGCGCAATTCCGGCGAGTGTCATCAGCGGATACGGCGCCGGATTTCGGGAAGCGGCAGGAACGCCGGTCGCGATCCACGCGCGACGCGTCGTCGCGCACAACGTGATGCCGGCAAACTTCGCCGGCATTCAGGTTAGCAGTAGGGGGCAGCCGGTATGGCGGTGGACTACGGCTTGTTCCATGGCCGACCATGGGTCCAGGGTGCATTGACGCCGCTATGGTCAACCTGTCTCGCGGCGCCGCCTGGGGAGGGAGCCTCCATGAAGCCTGTTGCCGTGCCGGCCGGCGGGGGGAACCGTCCGGCACGCAAAACGTTTATCGACGAAACCGGCGCAACGCCGGTCCGTTGCTCACTGCCCGATGCCCACGAACGTCGGCAGCAGCACGCGATAGACGTGGATCATGGCCGGCCCGAGCAGCACCAGCATCAGCGCGGGGAAGATGCAGAAGATCAGCGGGAACAGCAGCTTCAGCGCGATCTTCGCGGCCCGCTCCTCCGCGCGCATCCGCCGCCGCGTGCGCAGCATGTCGGACAGCACGCGCAGCGATTCGCTGATGCTCGTGCCGAACCGGTCGGCCTGGATCAGCATCGCGCAGAACGACTCGATGTCCTCCACGCCGGTACGCAGCGCAAGATTGCGCAGCGCCGTTTCCTTCGTGAAGCCGGAGCGCATCTCGAGCAGCAGCAGGTCGAGTTCGCTCGCGACCACCTCGCTGCTGAACCGCAGCTCCTCGCTCACCTTCATCAGCGCCGCATCGAGCCCGAGCCCCGCTTCGACGCACACCGTCAGCAGGTCGAGCGCATCCGGGAAATCCTCGAAGATCTTCTGCTGGCGCACCTTGACCCGCTGCGACAGCACGATGTTCGGGATGTAGTAGCCGATCCCGGCGAGCGCGACGAGGATCACCGACAGGATCGCGCGCTCGTCGCCAAGCGACGTCGTGATCAGCACCAGCAGCGCGGCGCACGGCAGCCCGAGCGCGAGCGCCGTCTTCGCGGTGAAGTACAGCGCGGCCGCGCTCTGGTTGCGCCAGCCGGCATTCATGAGCCGGATGCGCAGCGGTGAATTCTCCCAGCCCTCCTTCGGCACCGACAGCTTCGAGATCGGGGTGGACAGCTCGACCAGCTTCGCGACCCAGCGCGACGCCATGTCGTCGCCGTCGCCGGTGCCCGCCGCGCCGGTCGCGCCTGCCCCGGCCCCGCCGGCCTGCTGGAGCCGGCGCTGGATGCTGCGCGGCGCGAACAGCAGCATCGCGACGAGCACGCCGCCGGCCACGAAGATGAACAAGCCGCCCAGCATCACGGCCTGGACCACGCTCAGATTTTGCATGACAGCCTCGCAATGGTTGGTTATATGACTCGCGCGTCAGACGCGAATGCGGACGATGCGGCGGATCCAGAACAGGCCGAACAGCATCGACACCAGCATCCCGCCGACCATCCTGATCCCCGCCGGATCTTCCCAGAGCACGGACAGGAATTCGCGGTTCAGCAGCGCCATCACCGCGGCGGTGCCGAACGGCAGCAGCCCGAGAATCCATGCCGACAGCCGCCCTTCCGCCGACAGCACGCGCACCTTGTCGAACAGCTTGAAGCGCTCGCGGATCAGCGCGGAGATACAGTCGAGCAGTTCGGCCAGGTTGCCGCCCGTCTCGCGCTGGATCAGCACCGCGATCACGAAGTAGCGCAGGTCCTGCACCGGCACGCGCGTCGCGAGGTTCATCAGCGCATCGTGCAGCGACACGCCGTAGTTCACCTCGTCGAACGTGACGCGGAACTCGCCGCCCATCGGATCGGGAAACTCATCGCCGACCATCCCGAGCGTGCTGGTGAACGAATGTCCGGAACGCAGCGCACGCGAGATCATGTCGCAGATGTCCGGCAACTGCCGCTCGAGCTTGCGCATCCGCTTCGCGCGGCAGCGCATCACGTACATCATCGGCAGCCATCCGGCGAACAGTGCGACCGGCAGCGCAGCGAGCTGCGGCAACGTCGCGAAGCTCAGCGCAAGCCAGGCGAGCGCCGCGAACACCGCGCTGAGCACGATCAGCTTCGGCAGCGTCCAGTCGAGGCCCGACTGCTGGATCACGAGATCGAGGCGATGCACGCGGGGCATGCGCAGCAGCAACCGGTCGAACGGCTTCGACTCGTCGAGCATCCGCTTCTTCAGGATCGACAGCCGTTCCTGCTGCACGTTGCCGCCGGCCGACATCGAGCGGATGCGCGATTCGATCCGGCGCGCGGCAGAGCCGTGCCGCGCGTTCCACCATTGATAGCCCCCTTCGATCGCGAGTACCACCGCGACGAAGGTGAGAATCACAAAACCGTAAAAGATCGTGTTCATGAAGCCTCCCCGGTAGCGAACGGCGCCCTGTCGTCAGTTCGTCTCGTACCGCTGAGACGGGTCGTACAGCGAATCCGGCAGGTTGATGCCGAACGCCTGCAGCCGCTCGACGAACTTCGGCCGCACGCCGGTCGCGCAGAAGTGGCCGCGTACCGCGCCGTCGCGGTCCATGCCCATGCGCTTGAACGTGAAGATTTCCTGCATGTTGATGATGTCGCCTTCCATCCCGGTCAGTTCCTGGATGCTGACGATCTTGCGCTTGCCGTCGGTCAGCCGTGCCGCCTGCACGACCACCGAGATCGCCGACGCGATCTGCTGGCGCATCGTCTTCGGCGGCAGCGTCAGGCCGGAGATGCTGATCATGTTCTCGAGCCGCGTCAGCGCGTCGCGCGGCGTGTTCGCGTGGATCGTCGCGAGCGAGCCTTCGTGGCCGGTGTTCATCGCGTTGAGCATGTCGAGCGCTTCCGCGCCGCGCACTTCGCCGAGGATGATCCGGTCCGGGCGCATCCGCAGCGCGTTGCGCACCAGCGTGCGCTGCGTGATCTCGCCCTTGCCCTCGATGTTCGGCGGGCGCGTTTCGAGCCGCAGCACGTGCGGCTGCTGCAGTTGCAGCTCGGCGGCATCCTCGATCGTCACGATCCGCTCGTTGCGCGGAATGTAGCCGGACAGGATGTTGAGCAGCGTCGTCTTGCCGCTGCCGGTACCGCCCGACACCAGCACGTTGATCTTCGCGCGCGACAGCGCGTCGAGCAGCTCGGCCATCGGCGGCGTCAGGCTGTGGTAGCGCACGAGGTCGTCCATCTTCAGCGGATTGACCGCGAAACGCCGGATCGACATCAGCGGCCCGTCGATCGCGGACGGCGGGATGATCGCGTTCACGCGCGAGCCGTCCGGCAGCCGTGCATCGACCATCGGGCTCGATTCGTCGATGCGGCGCCCGACGCGCGACACGATCTTCTCGATCACCTTCATCAGGTGTGCGTCGTCGTAGAACGTCACGTCGGTCAGTTCGAGCTGACCGAAGCGCTCGACATAGACCTGCCGGTACGTGTTCACGAGGATGTCGGAGATGCTCGGGTCACGCAGCAGCGCTTCGAGCGGGCCGAAACCGAACATCTCGTCGTACACGTCGATCGCGAGCTGCCGCCGCTCGATGTCGTTCGCGGGCAGCCGCTCCTCGTCGAGGATGCGCGTGATCAGCAGACCGATCTCCATGCGGACCGATTCCTGCGGCATCCGCGACAGGCGCTCGAGCTCGACGCGCTCGAGCACGGCCAGGTGGATTTCGCGGCGCAGCTTCTGGTATGCGTCGCGCACCGACGAATGTGCCGGACCGGCCGGCTCGCTGCCCGCCGCCAGCGGCTGGGCCCGGTGCAAGGACATCTGTTCGCGCAATGACATGATGGTTCCCCGAAATAGTTACATGGACTTGAGCTTCGGCGTGGCCTTGCGGCCGAAAAGCCTGGACATCAGCGGTTCGCTGCTCGCCGCGCTGTGCCCCGCACGCACTTCGCCTTCGACGAGTTGTTTCGCGCACCCCTGCAACGCACGCACGACCGCGTTGCCGCGCGCGAGCCGCGACACCGGATGGCCCTGGTTGATCGCTTCGAGCACGGTGTCGGCATCGTCGGGAATCGTGCAGGCCGCGTGCAGGCCGAGCACTTCCTCGAGCGCGGTGCGGGTGCGGTCGCTCGCGCGCGTCGCGCGGTTCACGATCAGCCGCATCTGGTCGGTCGAGTAGCCGAGCGACACGAGGATCTCCAGCAGCCGGCGCCCGGCGCGCACATGCGGCATCGCAGGCTGCATCACGAGCTGGATCTGGTCGCTGCGATCCAGCGCGACCATCGACAGCGGATTGATGCAGACGCCGATGTCGAAGATCACGAAGTCGTAGCGCGGCGCGGCGACGCCCAGGATCCATTCGAGCGCGTCCTCGCGCATCTCGGCCGCCTTGACCGGGTCGCCCGCGCCCGCGAGCACGTGGAAGTTCTCCGTCACGTGCGCGACGCTCGCGTCGAGGAACGCGCTGTCGAGCCGCTCGATCTGTGCGCAAAGCTGCGGCAGCGTCGAAGGCGGGGTTTCGTCGCTGACGAGGAACGCCGCGTCGGCGAACTGCTGGTTCAGGTCGATCAGCAGCACGCGGCGCTTGAAGCCTTCGGCGATCTCGAACGCGATGTTGCTGGCCGCGAAGCTCGTGCCGGCTCCGCCCTTGCACGACATGAACGACACGATCCGCGTATCTTCGGTGTCGCGCCGCGTGCTTTGCGCGGCCGCACGCTCGAGCGCGTTGCCGAGCGCCTGCGGATCGAGCGGCCATTGCAGCACGTCGCGCGCGCCTGCGCGCATCGCGTCGAGCAGCATGTGCGGCGATGTATCCGCGGTCACGAGGATGCAGGTCAGGCCCGCGTGTGCGCGGCAGATGCGCTCGATCGCCGACAGTTCGGACGGTTCGAGCGACGTACCGTCGACCAGCAGGATGTCGAATGCGTCGAGCCCGTCGCTGCGGTGCTCGATCTGCGACGGCCGGCCGGTTGCGCGCGTCGCGCGATAGCGTCCGCAGTCGGCGACGAGGCGCGCGATCTGCGTGAGCCGCGCGGTGTCGTCGGAAGCTACGAGGATGTTGATCATTTCGTGTACCTCGTCTGTTCGATCAATTGCAGTTGGCGCCGCCGGTCGACGACGTCAGGCTTTCGCGCGGCAGCGTCGTCGTGAACGGCGGCATCCTCACCGTGACGTTCACGAACGGGATCATCGTCTTGACCGTGACGTTCGTGACGCTCACGGTCACGAACGCGCACGAATTCACGTCACAGCTTGCGGGCGAGTAGTTCACCGACACGTTCGCGTTCGACAGCAGCGGCAGCAGCGATCTCACCCGCTTCACGACGCCGGCCGCATTGACATCGCAGACCACCGCCGTGCGTGCGCCCAGGCGCACGGCCTCGCTCGCGGTGCTCCAGTAGAACAGCACGCGGCCGAACTCGAAGATGCCGATCAGCAGCATGATCAGGACCGACGCGATCAGCGCGAACTCGACGATCGCGGCGCCGCGCTGCGTGCGCCGGCGTGACAGGGGGACAGGGCGCGCGTTCATGACACTTGCCTCATCACGGTGACGATGTTGTTGAAGGTGATCGACGGCAGCCCCGGAAACGCAGGGATCGGCTGGTACTTGTAGCCCTTGATCTTCACCTCGACGACGTTGATCGCGCCCGTCGCCGTGCCGCTTGCCGCGTTGTTGTTCGAGTCGTAGGTCGGCAGGTTCGCGAACTGCGACGGGTCGGACGCGTCGCCGCAGCCGGTCGTGCGCTGTGCATCGCAGATCGTCACCATCGACGTCGTGAGCCCCGGCACCAGCTCGGTGCCGGCGGCGCCGCACGTCGTGCTGCCGTAGACGACGAGGCACTGCGCCTGCGAGGCCGGATACGCGGCGTCGGTCGGCAACCAGACCGACAGGTAGCGCGCCGCATCGCGCGTCGCCTTGGTCAGCGTCTCGAACTGGTAGATCGCGCGGCCGAACTCCGCCACGCCGGTCGCGAGCATGATCATCGGCATCAGCACGAGCGCGAACTCGACGGCGACGGCGCCACGGGTGCGTGAACGGCGAAACGGGGGCTTTTTCATGATCCTCTCTCCGCTATTGGACGAGCATCGGGACCTGGGTCCCGGACGCGCTGCCGCTGCCGGGCAAGCCGTGCGTCGCGCACGGATTGTTGCCGGAGACCGACGAGCCGAGGTATTCGAGGTGCGCGACGATCGCGCCGCTACCGGCGCTGAACGGCAGCGGATCGAGCATCAGCACGCAATCCCATTGCGTGACGTGCACCTTGCCGCTGCTGCCCGACAGCGTCGAGCAGTCGCCCTCCGGCGCGAGCGCGACGCGGCGGTCGCTGCCGAAAGTCTGGTAGTTGCTCGCCGTCGCGGTGCCGTTGGTGTTGATCCCGCTGCCCGTCGGCGGCGCGCCGTCGCCCTGGTAGGACTTGAAGGCTGCACGGTCGGCCACGAACTGCGTGTACGCATCGCCCTTGATGCCCGCCGTACCGGGCGGCCCGTAGTTCGGGCCGACATACGCGTAGCCGGTGAAGTCGGGCTGGCCGCTCGAGCCGTTCGCGCCGTTCGTATAGATGCCGAAGCGCGTATTCCAGGCGCGCAGCGACGCCGACTTCAGGCCCGTGGTGGCGAGGTCCGGCGGGCTCTTGATGTTGCAGGTGTTGCCCGACAGCTCGCTGGAGAGCGTGGTTTCGTTCGTCGAGCCGTCGAGTGCCGCCCAGCCGAAGTTGCCCGGCCCGTAGGTCGACGACGACCCGGACGGCGACGAGATCCAGTCGCCGACCTTGTACGCCGGGTCGGACGGGCCCCGGCACACGAACACCGGGATCGCGCAGGTCGTCTGCCCGCCGCCGACGGTGGCGATCGCGCTGGCCGACACTTCCGCCGCGTTCGCGAGCTTCGTGCCCGGCAGCACGTTCAGCACCTCGATGAACCAGTGCGCGATGTTGCTCAGCGTGGCGGTGCACTGCACGTACTTGATGTTCGCCGGCGTCGTGACCGAGTTCTTCGCCAGGAACGGGTTGGTCAACGAGTCGCTGAACGTGACGTTCGCGTTCGTCGACATCTGCACCGACTTGTTCTGGAAAAACACGAAGTTCAGGTGGCCGGCGGCGATGCCGTCCGCCTCGGCCACCGACAGGCTGATGGCCGAAGTCAGGTCACGCGCAGCCGACAGCGCGCAGGCATCGGCGCTGTTCTGCAGTTCGCTGCGCGTGACGTACAGCTTGCCGAGATCCAGCGCGAGTCCGACGAACCCGATCATCACCGCCAGTGCGAGACCGACGATGATCGCGACGGCACCGCGCTGGCGATGCAGGCTGCGACGCATGACTTTCGGATGGCGAGCTGCGCTGTTCATGGCGTTCTCCCTGAGCGTGGCGTCGTTACTGGGTGGCCTTGCCGATGCCGATCACGAATGCATTGGCGGGCGGCACGGTTTGCTTGAACGACTTGTCGTAGTTGTCGAGCGCGGCCGCGGCGGCACCGCCGTCGACGCCCTGCGCCGACGCCGAGGCCGCGTGTTCGGCGGCATGCGGGTCGATGATCTGGGCCTGGGTCACGGCGCGGACCGAATCGCCGAAGCGGGTGTCCCATACCGGGGTCGACGACATGCAGCCGGCAAGCGCGAACGCGAGCGGTGCGGCAAGCGCCACGCGGCGCACGATTACGAGGTAGGCGGAGTTCATGAGCTTCCCCTTGGATAGCTTCAACGATCGGTGGATTCGGGTGCCGCGCTCACGCGCACGACCTGCGCCTGGGCCGCCG